>JAYTTA010000398.1:0-4730 GCA_043745345.1 Acetobacteraceae bacterium
GTCATAGCGCACTTCTTGGGCCGCAGTGACGCCGGTGAACGCGTTGGAGATGGCCAGCACGAAGGTGCGGGCCGAGAAGAATCCGTTCGCCGTGATGCCACGGTTGTAAGCCTTGTCGGCCGCTTCCATCGGCGCACCTTTGAAGGGCGCCGTGGTCTGCGACACATTCTTTCCTGCCGCGCCCGCGACGCAGGCCGGGTAGGAGGAGATGATGCCGTCGGGCGTCCCCGGCAGGGGCGGATTGTTGCAATAGCTCGCCACGCCGTCGGTGATCAGCATGTTGAAGAGCTTCCGGCCACAGACCTGGTAGGGATCCGCGGGCAGGCTAGCCGGCTTCGGGGGGGGATATACGGGCGTTTCGGGGAAAACCGGCTTGATGGCCGCAGAGCCGCTGGGACAGATCAGGTCGGTTGGGTCGCTCTGGGAGCCTCCCAACTCAACCCCTTTATGGTAGTACTGCGAATAGCGCAGCGCCGCGTAGGTGGGGGTGGACCATTGGGTGTCGAGGGCCGCGATGTTGACGCTGGGGGAGCACTGGGTGGTGGCGTTCGATGTTGCCGGAACCGACAGGGGTTGCATGATGCGATCGGTCATGTCTGTCTCACACGCGCCGGCGCCGGAGGTGGTGTTGACGATGATCTGGTTGCGGACGAAGCCGGATTCGGAATTGTCGAAAGTCAGCAGCCCGATGTTTATCTTGGACGCGAAGTCGTCAATGAGGTGCTTCGCTTTGATCGTGCTTAACGAGGGCGCCGTGACGCCGACGCAGGTGGTGCTTGCAGTGCATGCCGAAGAGGCCGATGTGGGTTCGTCCAAAAGATCGAGGTACGGCCCGAGCACATTCTTCACGATCGCGACCCGGCTGGGGCCGAAGTAGACCCACTGATACGGACTGCCCACGGGGCAAGCCGTCGAGGCTTGGCATATGTACATCGCACTGACGCCCTCGCCCCCCGACGCGGGTGGACGGCCCGCCATGTCCAGGCCGAAGGTCCCCTTGGAATCGGCCAGGATGAGCACATTGGGCTTGACCTGCTGCGATTGGAGCGTCCGGTAGGGCTGGATGAGGGGATCCACCTGGGCGCGCGTGCGCGCGGCGAGCACGAACGCACCAACGCACAGCAGCAGGCGCGGTGCAGCGTGGCGGATGGAAGCGAGGCGGGGGGAAAGGGGGGATCGCATGGGGGTTTTCTCCTGAATGAGGTGTGAGGGTCGCAAGGGGCATCCGCCTGAGATCAATAACTGGTTCCGGTATGCCAGGAGTCGTCGTTTCTTCCGATGCCGCTGCGGCGGCCGGTCACCACGCGGATCTCGGCGGCCATCATTTTGCGGATACGGACATTGCTGCGGTCGGCCAGCGGCGTGGCGCCGTCGAAGGTCATTTCCGCCTCGCCGATGATGGTCACCACCGAATCGGTGTCGGTCTTGTATTGATCGGCGGCGGTCGCGGGCTGGGGGTCGTCGGGATTGTTGCGCATGAAAACGGTGACATAAACATTGCCGCTCGATCCCGATGGCGAGGACAGGTAGAGCCGCTGGATCCACCCGGCGTCGAACGCCGTGCCCGGCCGATCCACGATCCGGGTCGGGGCCAGATCGCTGTTCTGCGTGGGACAGTCGGCGCCCGCGCATCCGGCCAACTGGGTCGTGAAGTGGTTGGTGGGGGAGTAGAGCGCGCCGGCGAGGCGTACGCCCTGCCGCAGCGCGGCTTCGGCCGCCTGCCGGCAGGTCGCGGTATCCCGCTCATTGCGGGTCAGCAGTTGGTTGGTGTCGCCTTGCAGCAGCAGCATGATGCCGAGCATGGTGAGGATCACCATCACGAGCATCACGACGACGAGGGCGATGCCGGATTGCGTGCGGTGGCGGGAACGGGAAGGAAAATTGCGCATGGGGAAGCTCCAGGATGGAATCGCGGGTGCTGCGTCAGTTCGAATCGTTGGGAAGGGCGGTCATGTTCGGCAAGTTGATCAACTGGCTGAAGATCGTGCGGCGGTAGCCGTTGCAGAAGTCGGCGGCGCCGGCGGCCGCCGCGGCGTGGTCGTCAAGCCGCAGCCGACTGAACTGCGGCACCAGTTGCGTCTGCGCGGTGCAGTAGGCCTGGTTCTTGTACATCATGTCGGTGACCCCGGTGCGGGCGATGAGATCGAACCGGATGGCGCGCACCGTGGGCATCTCCGTGTTCGCGGGCAGGATGTCCAGGGCTGGCCCCGCGCCGATCACGGCCAGGGTGTCGGCCGTCCCCACCGTGGCGGACCGGTAGTAGACGATCTGCAGATCCTCGATGTCGGCGGAAACGACGCGGGTCGGCGCGGTGAGCAGCGGATTGCTTCCCGCCGCCACAGCGTCCAGGCCGGAGAGGCGGCTGACCAGCACCGGCCGGGACGCCGCGGGGTCGCCGGAACGATCTTCGGTGGAGACCCAAAAGGAGATGGTGCGCGAGGGGTAGAGCAAGACGCTGGAGCTGCCCTGTTGCAAACCAGCCGGTGTCCCGGGGGCGCAGGGCAGAGCCGCGGCGAGGATCAGTTCGGCGCACAGCGCGGGCGGAGCGGGCGTGGCGACGGGTTTGCAGGCCGTATCCAACAGGGCCAGATCGCCTTTGACTGGGCCAGCTCCGTTGTTGCAGGTATGGGTGAAGCCGCTGACTGCGGTCACCGTGATTTGGGAGTTGTTCGTCGCGGAATTGGCGATGGGGGTGAGGGATGTCGGCGCGGCGTTGCCGTAGCATGTGAGGTTCCGCGTCACCAGCTCATAGGCGAGACTCGCCTGCGGATAGACGCCCGCGGTCATGTAGGTGCTGTTGGCGACCAGCTCGATCTTGTTGGCCGCCGTCTGGTAGCAGGCATGCAGCGGCGGGCTGCTCGTATCGGAATAGCGGATCGTGATCCCGTCGGTGCCGGTGACCGGGATATAGACGTTGGCGGCGGGGGTCGCTGCGGTCGCGATGGTGACACCGGTACCGGTGGCCGCCGGGTCGTAATTGTTCCAGCTCGCCAAGGGGGAGGCGGCGGTGCCCGCCCCGCTCACGGCGCCCGCGTTGCGCACGATGGCGAATGTGCCGCCCAGCCCGAACCCGGCGCGCCGGATGTTGATCGCCGCCTCCTGGAGCGCGAAGGTGCCGCCCTGCTGGGCGTTCATGAGCGCGAGGTTGCGGCGCGTGAGCCGGCGGGAGGCGTCGAAGGCGCTGAGCGCGGCGATCAAAACGATCGAACTCAGGCTGATCGCCACAAGCACCTCGAGCAGCGAGAATCCCGACTCGGCCGGACGGCGGGCGGGTAGCGGAAGGGCGCGATTCATGAGAAAAATTCGGTGGATGTTCATGGCTGATCGAGGTATGATATATGGCGGTTGGCCGTCATCTTGAGGGCTTTGGCGGTGGCGGGCGTGAGCGCGGCAGTGCCGGTGACCGGCCGCACCGACTGGCTGCGTGGAAAATAGTAGAGCTCGACGGTGACGAGCTGGCGGCCGGTGCCCGCTTCCGTCTCGACCTTGTACTGCATCTGCCCGACCAGCACGTTCTGCATCGTCCGATCCGCGGCACCCGCCGCGCCCGCGCCGGTGAAGAGCTGCGTGACCGCGATGGGATCGCCCGCGGCGGGCGGCTTGCCCTGGGTGTTGTAAACCTGCCAGACCCCGTTCGGGGAGACCCCGGTCCGGGCGACCAAGGGGTCGGCGGAGTCGATGCCGTAGCGGACGGTCAGCTCGTCGATGAGAGACTGGGTTCCGCCATTGATGTGCATCAGGGTGCGGTTGCGGGCGACATCGGAGATCGAACGGATGAAGATGGGCATGGTGCCCAGCATCACGAACGCAAGGAGCGCGACCGCGACCAGCGCTTCCACCAGGGTGAAGCCGGCCTGAGGCGCGGCGCGGCGGGGATTCGGAGCCATCACTGCACTCCTTTCCACGCATTAGCGTTGGTATCCCAAGCAGTCAGGCGCACCGCGCCAAAGGTGCCGATCTCGATCCTGCGATAGACATGCGCGTTCGCGCGGTTTACGGCCGCGGCGTTCGCCTCCGCGAAATAGAACTCCGGCCCGCCCATCACGGCCGTGTCGGGATAGCTCGGGTAGGCGGTGACATCGGCCGTGCTACCAAACGGCGGCTGGCCGTTGGGGATGAGCCTGCCCGACGCGTCGAAGCCGAACCAGTTCGTGCTACTGCCCGGCATGTTGGTCCTGCGGGCGTTGAACGAACCAGCGCTGGGAGATAAGCCGGGATACCCAAAAGAAAAGTCCTGGGCGACGAGCTTGAGCTGACCGTCGGGGAACGGGTTCTCCTGACCGATCAGCGGGGTGTCGCCGTTGCTCGGCCCCGGCGCGGTCGAAAAATCGGCATCGAGCTTCGCGGTGAAGGTCAGGGCGGGCTTGGTGCCTGTCCCTCCCACCCCGGAGGTCGCGGTGATCAGCACTGGCCGCTGCTTGCGCATGGCCGTGGCGCGCGCGCGGATCAATCCGGTGTAAAGTTGATTTGCCGTGTTGTTCACTTTGGCGTAGCTCTGCGCCTTGAGAAAGGAGGGCAAGGCCAGCCCAACCACCGCGGCGATGAGGGCGATCACCACCAGCATTTCCACCAAGCTGAAGCCTTTTTGAGGTTTGTTCATGGTTCGCATGAGATATTTATTATGCAATCTTGAGGCCAACTTTCAATTACCGTATTTTAATTAACTTATACTGACAACACTAACCACACCAAATAAATGTGAATTTTGGTAACAGGCACTGAATGATTTT
>JAYTTA010000399.1:0-4730 GCA_043745345.1 Acetobacteraceae bacterium
GACATGCAGGGCGGTCTGATCGAGGTCGCGACCCCGTTCCTTGCCGCCAAGGGCTGGGCCGGCAGGCCGGACTCGTTCGTCACCTGGTGGCGGCGGACCCACTTCGAGAATTCGATGATCGATGCGCTGCTGCACCGCGAGCATACGTCCTATCGCGAGATCGGCCAGCGCGCGGTCGCCTTCGTGCTGGAACGCGCCGGCATAGTCTTCACCAGCGACGAGATCTTTGAACTGGTTGCCGCGATCGAGCGGCTGAAATGTTTTCCGGAAGTGCCGGCGGCGCTGGCAAAGTTGAAATCCGCCTACAGGCTGGTGGTGCTGTCGAACGGCGATCCGGACATGCTGGAAGCCGCCAAGCCGCATCACGGCATCGCCTTCGACCGGGTGATTTCGGTGGCCGAGGCCAGCTCGTTCAAGCCGCACGTCGCGACCTACACCCGCGCCGCCGAGCTGGCCGGCGTGCGCATGGACGAGGTCCTGTTCGTCGCCAACCACGCCTTCGACTGCATCGGCGCCAAGGCGGCCGGGATGCGGACCGCGTTCATCGACCGCCGCCGCCGACCGTTCGGCGCGACGCCGCACCAGCCCGACCTGCGCGTGCGCAGTATGACGGAGCTGGCCGATATCCTGGTCTGACACGCCATCGTTGGCGCCCGCATGATCCTGCACGCGGTCGAGATGGGCGAGGGGCCGGTGCTCGTGCTGTTGCACGGCCTGTTTGGCCAGGCGCGCAATTTCGGCACCGTGCAGCGCCAGCTGGCGGCCAGGTTCCGGGTCATCGCCTTTGATCTTCGCAACCACGGCACCAGTCCGCACGGCGACAGCATGGCCTATCCGGACCTGGCCGCCGACGTTGCCGAAAGTTTTTTGGCGCGCAACGTGACAGCGGCGCTGGTTGTCGGGCACTCGATGGGCGGCAAGGTCGCAATGCGGCTGGCACTGGATTTTTCCGAAATCGTCGCGCAACTGGTCGTGGTCGATATCGCGCCGGTGCCCTATGCGTCGGCCTTCCATGGCTATGCGGCCGCGATGATGGGCATGGAGCTGCGGCCGGACCTGACGCGGGCGAAGGCGGATGCCGTGCTGGCGCCGGTGGTCGAGGACCCGGCGGTGAGGCAATTCTTGTTGCAGAATCTCGTCTTTGGCGGCCAGCCGCATTGGCGCATCGGCTTGGCCGAAATCGCCGCCGGCCTGCCCGAGATCGAAAACTGGACGGCGATGACGGCGCAATACGCGGGTCCGACCCTGTTCGTCGCCGGCGAGCGGTCGGACTACATCCGGCCCGAGCATCGAGGCATTATTGCGGAAAGATTTCCGCGCGCCCGGTTCGTCACGGTGAAAAACTCCGGGCACTGGGTGCACGCCGACAACCCGGCCGGCTTCGTCGCCGTGTTGGAAAGCTTCCTGTCGCGATCGATCTGAAAAGCGGCCACTCGACCAGGCCCGCGCGACAGGCTACCGTTCGGTATCAGTTTTGCGGTAGCCGGGTTCGAACCCGGCTGCCGCACCCTTGCAGGAGCATCCATGAGCCTGAGTTATGCATCCCCCACCACCGTCAACGAGGCTATTTCCCTACTGGCCGGCGCCTCCGGCCTGACCAAGATATTGTCGGGCGGCACCGACCTTTTGGTCCAGCTGCGCTCCGGCCGGGTCAAGCCTGACGTCATCATGGACACCAAGAAGATCCCCGGCATCCTCGGCATCACCGAGACCGAGGCCGGCTTCGTTATCGGTGCGGCGACCCCCTGCGCCGTCATCGGCGAGCACGCCGGGCTGGCCGCGGCGCACTCCGGCATCGTCGACGCGACCAACCTGATCGGCTCGACCCAGGTCAAGGGCCGCGCCTCCCTCGCCGGCAACCTCTGCAACGCATCGCCCGCCGCTGATAGCGTACCGGCTATGATCGCCGCCGGTGCCGTCGCCATCGTGGTCGGCCCGAACGGCCAGCGCGCCGTCCCCATCGAGCAGATCGTCATCGGGCCGGGGCGCACGTCGCTGGCGCGCGGTGAATTCATCCTGGAATTCAAATTGCCAAAACCCGCGCCGCGCTCGTCGGGCGCCTATCTGCGGTTCATCCCGCGCACCGAGATGGACATCGCCGTGGTCGGCGCCGCGGTCAACGTGACCCTGGACGCGGCCGGCGTGATCACCGCGGCGCGGGTCTCGCTTGGCGCCGTTGCCCCCACCCAGCTGCTCGTCATAGCGGGCGCCGACGCGATCATCGGCTCGAAGCTGGACGATGCGGCGTTGGCAAAACTGGATGCGGCGGCCCGCGCGGTCTGCAACCCAATCGACGACAAGCGTGGAACGATCGACTTCCGGATCAAGGTGGCCGGGGTCCTGGCCCGCCGCGCGGCGGCGATCGCGGTCAACCGAGCCCTTGGACAAGCAGCGGGAACAAAGCATTGAGCAAGCAACACGTCACCACCACCATCAACGGCGAGCCGGCGGAATTTCTGGCCGAGCCGTTCATGAGCCTTCTCGACGCGCTGCGCGACGAAATGCACCTGACCGGATCGAAGGAGGGCTGCGGCTCGGGCGATTGCGGCGCCTGCAGCATCATCGTCGATGGCCGGCTGGTCTGCTCCTGCCTGATGCTGGCGGTGGAGGCCGAGGGCCATGAGATCATCACCATCGAGGGCGTCGCCAACGGCGACGAGCTGCACCCCGTGCAGCGCAAGTTCCTGGAACACGCGGCGCTGCAATGCGGCTATTGCACTCCAGGGCTGATCGTCGCCACCAAGGCGCTGCTCGACCGCCACCCTAACCCGACTGAGACCGAGGCCCGCTACTGGCTCGCCGGCAACCTCTGCCGGTGCACCGGCTACGACAAGATCATCCGCGCGGTGATGGACGCCGCCGCCGAAATGCGTGGAGTTGCAGCATGAGCTACCTCAACAAGGCCGAGCTGAAGGTCGTCGGCACCCGTCCCATCCGCCCTGACGGCGCCGACAAGGTGACCGGACGCGCGGTGTTCGGCGCCGATTTCGGGCTGCCCGGAATGCTCACCGGCAAGCTGCTGCGCAGCCCGCACGCGCATGCCCGGATCATTTCGATCGACACCACCAAGGCCCGCGCCTTGACCGGCGTCAAGGGTGTCGTCACCGCCGCCAACTTCCCCGAGATTGCGTCGGAGGAGGCATTCGTCGGTGAGGGCCCGATGAATTTCCGCGATCTGTCCCGCAACGTCATGGCCCGTGACAAGGTGCTGTATCATGGCCATGCGGTCGCCGCCGTCGCCGCGACATCGTCGGCCATCGCCGACGCGGCGCTGGAGCTGATTGAGGTCAAATACGAGATCCTGCCGTTTGTCATCGACGTCGAGGAGGCGATGCTGCCCGGCGCGCCGATCCTGCATGACGACCTGTTCACCGCCGGCGTGGAGCCGAAAGCAACCGCAGCCTCCAACGTCGCGAAGCGCGTCGCCTTCAAGCTCGGCGACACCGATGCCGGCTTCGCCGAGGCCGACGTTTTGGTTGAGGGCTACTACACCACCCAGGCCGTCCACCAGGCTTATATCGAACCCCATGCCTGCGTCGTCACCGTCGGTTCCGATGGCCAGTCGCTGATCTACAGCTCCAGCCAGGGCCACTTCATGGTCCGCGCCTACTGCGCCAAGCTGCTCGGCATGGAGCTGTCCGACATCCGCGCCATGCCGTCCGAAATCGGCGGCGGCTTTGGCGGCAAGACGGTGGTTTACCTCGAACCCATCGCGATGGTCCTGTCCAAGCAGACCGGCCGGCCCGTAAAAATGGTGATGACGCGCGAAGATGTCTTCCGCTCCACCGGTCCGACCTCGGGCGGCACCATCGCAGTGAAGCTCGGCGCCAAGAAGGACGGGACCATCACCGCCGCGACTGCCGTGCTCAAATTCCAGGCCGGCGCGTTCCCCGGCTCCCCGGTGCAGCCCGGCTGCATGACCTGCTTTGCGATGTATGACCTCAAGAACGTCAGCGTCATCGGCTACGACGTCGTCTCCAACCGCCCCAAGGTCGCCGCCTACCGGGCACCGGGCGCGCCGATCTCGACCTTCGCGACCGAGAGCGCGATGGACGAGTTGGCGCTGAAGCTCGGCATGGATCCGATCGCGCTGCGCGAGAAGAACGCGGCCAAGGACGGCACCAAGACCGCCTACGGCGTCACCTTCCAGAACATCGGCTACACCCAGACCCTGGAAGCGGCCAAGAACCATCCGCACTACACCGCACCGCTCGGCCCCAATCAGGGCCGCGGCGTCGCCTCCGGCTTCTGGTTCAACATCGGCGGCGAGTCGACCGGCGCGGTCCACGTCAACGAGGACGGCAGCGTCTCGATCGTCACCGGCAGCCCGGATATCGGCGGCTCGCGCGCCTCGATGGCGATGATGGCGGCCGAGGTGCTCGGCATCCCGGTGGAAAAGGTGCGGCCGGTGATTGGCGACACCGCAACCATCGGCTTCACCCACCTGACCGGCGGATCGCGCGTCACTTTCGCCACCGGCATGGCGGTGACGCAGGCCGCCGAGCGGGTGCGCGAGGACCTGAAGAAGCGCGCCGCGATGATCTGGGAAATCCCCGTCGAGGCGGTCGAGTGGAAGGACGGCGAGGCAGTCCCCGCCGGCGCCAACGCCGGCGGCTTCGATCCGATGCCACTGGCCGCGATCGCGCTGAAGGCGGCCAAGACCGGCGGCCCGATTATCGCCGAGGTCTCGGTCAACGCCCAGGGAGCCGGCCCCGGCTTCGCCACCCATA
>JAYTTA010000400.1:0-4710 GCA_043745345.1 Acetobacteraceae bacterium
TGCCCTGGCTTACCGCGCGAAAGACCCTGGCCGCCGGGCATGGTCTGGCAGAGGCCTCGGCTGGCCTGCGCATGGCGGCAATCGACGCGCTGACCGGCCTGCGCGAGGTGCGCGCCTTCGCCGCCGAGGGCCGGATGCTGGCCACCATCCAGGCGCGCGAGCAATCCCTGCTGACATCGCAGCGCGCCCAGGCGGCACGCGTCGCCTGGGCCGGGGCCGGCGCCTTCCTGTGCGGCCAGGCGGCGTTGCTCTGCATCCTCATCGCGGCCGACTCCAATCCGTTGGCGGCGGTGGCGGGGGCGTTCCTGATCCTGGCGGCGTTCGAGGCGGTTGCCGGCCTGCCGCGTGCCGGGGCCTTGGCCGGCTATGCCGCGGCCGCCGCCCACCGGGTGCTGGACGCCGCCGAGCAGCCGGCGGCCGCACCTGACATCGCATCGCCCGTGCCGATGCCGCCCGGCAATTCGGTGACGTTTGAAAACGTGCACTTCCGCTGGCAGCCGGACCGGCCGGCGGTGTTCGACGGGCTGACCCTGGATATTCCCGCCGGCGCGCGGATCGCCCTGCTCGGCCCGTCCGGCTCGGGCAAGTCCACCTTGGCCGCCCTGGCGCTGCGCGTCGTGGCGCCGGATACCGGCCGGGTGCGGCTCGGCGGCACCGATATGTCCATCCTGGCCGCCGCCGATGTCCGCGACCGGATCGGCTGGCTGTCGCAAGCGACGCATCTGTTCGACGACACTATCCGCGCCAACCTGCTGCTGGCCCGGCCCGCCGCCGACGATACCGCCCTGTGGGCGGCGCTCGACGCGGCGCAGGTCGGCGACGTAGTGCGCGCGCTGCCGGATGGGCTGGATACCTGGGTCGGAGAGGGTGGCGCGCGATTTTCCGGCGGCCAGGCACGCCGGCTGGCGCTGGCCCGTGCCCTGCTAAGCAATGCCGCGCTGCTCATTCTCGACGAGCCCTGCGCCGGGCTTGATGCAGAGACCGAGCGCGCCTTCCTGACCACCCTGAACGAAGCCACCACCGGCCGCGGCATTATCCTGATCGCCCACCGGCTGACCGGCGTCGAGCGGCTCGACCGCATCTATCGGCTGTCCGGCGGCCACGCCGTGGCGGCGGCCGCCTGATCTTCGGCCTATTCCGGGTTGATCTTGATTGACGCGGCGCCAGACGATGGGCATTCCCTAGGGAGCGAGGATGTTGGATAGAAACATCCTCACCCTCTAGGCCTTCGTTTTATCGATCGTTTTTTGATTTTGGATGAAACATCTAACGTCATGATGATCCGGGCGATGGCTTCATGCCGAACAAGGAATTTGCCCATGCGTCTTTTGTCATTTGTCTTGCCGATGCTGGCGTTGAGCTTTAGCGCGATACCGGCGATGGCAGCGGAAAAGAAGGTCGTGTATTTTCCGACCTGGTCCGCAGATCTCGATGGCGACGCGCAGGGCGTGATCGACGACGCCGCGACCATGGCGAAGGATCACGCCAGGGGAACAGTCCTGGTGTCCGGATTCGCTAGCACGACGGGCGGCCACCGCGCCAACCAGCTGCTCGCGGAATTGCGGGCCCAGGTCGTCGCGGACCATCTGATGGAAAAGGGCGTGAAAGCGTCCAGGCTCCGGCTGGTCTCGCGCGGCGATACCCATTTCGTCTCGACCTCACTCGAGAGCCGCCGTGTCGAAGTGACCGTCTCCGATCGGTGACCGCCGTCCCGGCAAGCTTCGACACCACCGGCAGGAATGCATCGGCAGTCTCTGACCCCGCCGAGACGCTGCGCCGGGTGTTCGGCTTTTCGGGGTTTCGCGGCCTGCAGGGCGAGGCGGTACGCCACGTAATCGCCGGCGGCGACGCGCTGGTGCTGATGCCGACCGGCGGCGGCAAAAGCATCTGCTACCAGCTGCCGGCGCTTTGCCGTCCCGGCACCGCCATCGTGATTTCTCCGTTGATCGCGCTGATGGACGACCAGGTCGCCGCCCTACGCCAGGTCGGGGTTGCCGCCGGCGCCCTGCATTCCGAACTCGATCCTGACGAGGCGCGGCATGTGGCGCGCGAACTCGCGGCCGGCCGGCTGGATCTGCTGTATGTCTCACCCGAGCGGCTGCTGACCGAGGGCACGCTGGACCGGCTGTCGCGGCTCGAGATCGCGCTGATCGCCATCGACGAGGCCCATTGCGTCAGTCAGTGGGGCCACGAGTTCCGGCCCGAATACCGCGACCTCGCCTGCCTGCCGCGGCTGTTTCCGGGCGTGCCGCGGATCGCGCTGACCGCCACCGCCGACGACCGCACCCGTGCCGACATCCTGCAGTCGCTGCAGCTCGACGACGCTACCGTCTTCGTCGCCTCCTTCCATCGCCCGAACCTCAACCTTGCGGCCCAGCCCAAGATCGGCGAGACGGCGGAGCTGCTGGCGTTCCTCAGCCACCATCGCGGCCAGTGCGGCATCGTCTACTGTGGCTCGCGCGCGAAAACCGAGCGGACGGCGGCCCGGCTGATGGAAAAGGGTATTTCTGCCGTTGCCTTCCATGCCGGCATCGACCGAGTCGAGAAACGTGCGTCATTGACCCGGTTCCGGTCGGGCGACGCGGTGGTGGTGGTCGCCACCATCGCCTTCGGCATGGGCATCGACCGGCCCGACGTGCGCTTCGTCGTTCATCTCGACATGCCCGACAGTCCGGAGGCCTATTACCAGCAGATAGGCCGCGCCGGGCGCGACGGCGATCCCGCCCACACCCTACTGCTGTATGGCGGCCAGGACATCGCCCGCGCCCGTCATTGGCTGGAGCAGTCGAGCGCGCCGGAAACCCAGAAGCGGGCGATGCGCGAGCGGCTGGAAGCGATGATCACGCTTACCGAGACAGTGTCCTGCCGGACGCGATCGCTGCTGTCCTGCTTCGGCGAGGAGCTGGACCGGGATTGCGGCCATTGCGACAACTGCATCAGTCCCGGATCGTTGTTCGACGGCACCGTGGCAGCGCAGAAACTGCTGTCGGCGGTCTACCGCACCGGCCAGATGTTCGGCGCGCTGCATATCGTTTCAGTGCTGCGCGGGAAGGCGACGGAGATGGTGGCGCGCCACAGGCACGACGAGATCCCGACATTCGGCATCGGCGCCGCCGAGTCGGAAGGTTTCTGGCGCGGAGTCATCCGCCAGCTGATCGCGCTCGGCGCGCTGCGCACCGAAAGCGGCGACTATGCCAGCTTGTCGCTGGTCACCGAGAAGGCCCGCCCGATCCTGCGTGGCGAGGTCCCGGTGATGCTGCGCACCGAGGCCGCCGCGCCGACCCGCATCCGCCGCCGCGATGGGGGCCGCGCTGATGCGACGCCGCCGGATACGACGCCGGCCGGCGAGACGATGTTCGACGCCTTGCGCGCCTGGCGAATGGGCGAGGCGAAGTCCCAGTCGCTGCCGCCCTACGTCATCTTCCACGACACGGTACTGCGCGAAATCGCCGCGGTGCGGCCAGCCACGCTTGCGGAGCTCGGCGAGATTAAGGGCGTCGGCGCCTCCAAGCTGCAACGCTACGGGGCCGGGGTTCTGAGGATCCTGGGCAGCCAACGGTAGGTGTTTCCCAGCCGTGGCACCCGGGGCAAACCGCTGCTATACCCCGGTCGTCGTCCCATGTCGGGCGCCCCGTGTCGGGATCGACACCGCAGGGAAACCACCATGGCCCGCCGCCGTCAGCTCTATGAGGGTAAAGCCAAGATCCTGTTCGAGGGGCCGGAGCCTGGCACGCTCGTGCAGTATTTCAAGGACGACGCGACCGCGTTCAACGCCCAGAAGAAGGGCACCATCACCGGCAAGGGCGTGCTCAACAACCGGATCAGCGAGTACCTGATGCTACGGCTGGCCGAGATCGGCATCCCGACCCACTTTGTCCGCCGGCTGAACATGCGCGAGCAGCTTATCCGCGAGGTAGAGATCATTCCACTCGAGGTCGTGGTCCGCAACATCGCCGCCGGCAGCCTTTCGACCCGCCTTGGAATTCCGGAAGGGACCCGGCTCCCCCGTTCGATCCTCGAGTATTATTACAAGAACGACGCGCTGCAGGACCCGATGGTGGCGGAGGAGCATATCACCGCGTTTGGCTGGGCGGCGACCCAGGACATGGACGACATCGTCGCCATGACCCTGCGCATCAACGACTTCCTGACCGGTCTTTTCCTGGGCGTCGGCATCACCCTGGTCGATTTCAAGCTGGAATTCGGCCGGCTGTGGGACAACGAGGACATGCAGATCGTGCTGGCCGACGAGATCAGCCCGGATAACTGCCGGCTGTGGGACGCCAAGACCAACGAGAAGATGGACAAGGACCGGTTCCGCCGCGACATGGGCAAGGTCGAGGAAGCCTACCAGGAGGTCGCCAGGCGGCTCGGCATTTTGCCGGAGGCCGGATCACGCGACATGAAGGGGCCCGAGACAGTACAATGAAAGTCCTGGACCAATGAAAGCGATCGTGACGGTGATGTTCAAGCACGGCGTGCTCGACCCGCAGGGCCGCGCCATCGGCCATGCGCTGGGCAACCTCGGCTTTGCCGGCGTGGGCGACGTGCGGGCCGGAAAAGTGTTCGAGATCGAGCTGGCGGAGACCGACCCGGCGCAGGCGAGATCGGCGGCCGAGCAGATGGCATCCCGGCTGCTCGCCAATCCGGTGATCGAGAGCTTTTCGGTAAATATTCCCGACCATGCCGGGAGCCGCGACCTTGCCGGAA
>JAYTTA010000401.1:0-4689 GCA_043745345.1 Acetobacteraceae bacterium
TGCGATCGACGTCTGCGGCACTGGCGGCGACGCTTCCGGCAGCCTCAACGTGTCCACCGCCGTGACCTTCGTGCTGGCCGGGCTTGGCGTGTCCGTGGCCAAGCACGGCAACCGCGCGCTATCGTCGCGTACCGGCGGTGCTGACGTGCTGGCGGCGCTGGGCGTCAATGTCGATGTGCCGATCGATCGGCTGGCGGACGTGCTGGCCCAGGCCGGCTGTGTTTTTCTGTTCGCGCCGCGCCATCACGCCGCGTTGCGTCACGCCGCCGGACCACGGGTCGAACTCGGCACCCGCACCATCTTCAACCTGCTCGGGCCGCTGGCCAATCCGGCGCGGGTCAGGCGCCAGCTCACCGGTGTCTTTTCTCCGGTATGGGCGAAGCCGATGGCCGAAACCTTGGCTCGCAATGGCACCGAGGCGGCGTGGATCGTGCACGGCCAGGGCCTTGACGAGCTGACCGTCGCCGGCGAAAGCCAGGTCGTGGCGCTGGCCGATGGCTGCCTTCATGAATTCATCCTGACACCTGAGGAAGCAGGGCTTACGCGCTCGCCGGTCGAGGCGATCCGCGGCGGCGACCCGGCCGAGAACGCCGCGGCGCTGCTGGCACTGCTGCATGGCGCCAAGGGGGCCTATCGCGATACGGTGGTGCTCAACGCTGCCGCCGCATTAATTGTCGCCGGGCGTGGCACCGATCTTCGCGCCGCCGCGAAAGCAGCCGCCAACGCGGTGGACAGCGGCGCGGCGCTGACGGCGCTGGAAACTTTGAAGCGGGCGACATCCTGATGAGGGGGCCGATATGAGCGACTTGGCCGTTCCAACCGACGCACTGTTCCAGATCTGCTCCGACACACGGATCGAAACGGCCCGGCGCAAAGGCGAAATATCCAATGACGAGCTCGACCGGAGGATCGCCGCCGCCGAAAAACCCCGCGACTTCGCGTTCGGGCTGATCGAAGGCATCGCGCGGCTCGGCTCCGGCTTAATCGCCGAGATCAAGAAGGCTTCTCCGTCGGGCGGGCTGATCCGGGCCGATTTTGATCCGGCGGCTCTGGCCCGGGCCTACCAGGCCGGCGGCGCCTCGTGCCTGTCCGTTCTCACCGACGGGCCTTATTTTCAAGGGCACGCCGACCACCTGATTGCCGCCAGGGCGGCCGTGGACCTGCCGGTACTGCGCAAGGATTTCATGCTCGATCCCTGGCAGATCCGCGAAAGCCGCGCGATGGGCGCCGACTGCATCCTGCTGATCCTGGCCGCGCTGACCGATGCGGAGGCGGCCGAGCTGGAACGCGAGGCGATTGGCCTTGGCATGGATGTGCTCGCTGAGGTCCATGACCGAGTCGAACTGGACCGGGCGCTGAAGCTGAAAACTAAGCTGATCGGCATCAACAATCGCAACCTCAGGACTTTGCAGACCGATCTCGGGGTGACCGAGGAACTCGCGGCACGGTTGCCGGCCGACCGGCTGCTGATCGCCGAGAGCGGCATCCGCACCACCGCCGATATCGTCCGGCTGCAGGCCACCGGAGCGCGGCGCTTCCTGGTCGGCGAAAGCCTGATGCGCCAGGATGATGTCGCCGTTGCCACCCGCCGGTTGCTAGGCTGTCCATTTTGAGCGAACTGACCCACTTTGACGCCTCCGGCCAAGCCGCGATGGTGGACGTGACCGACAAGGAAATCACCAGCCGGACCGCGACGGCACGGGCACGTATCGTCATGCAGCCGGAAACCTTGGCGCTGATCCGGCATGGCGACGCCAAAAAGGGCGATGTGCTGGGTGTTGCGCGGCTGGCCGGCATCATGGCGGCGAAGCGCACCGCTGACCTTATTCCTTTGTGTCATCCGCTGCCGATCTCGGCGGTGACGATGGAACTGACAGCCGATCCGATTGCCAACGCCGTCGAGATCGAGGCGACGGTGCGCACCACTGGCCGCACGGGCGTTGAGATGGAGGCGCTGACCGCCGCCTCGGTCGCCGCGTTGACGGTCTATGACATGTGCAAGGCGGTCGATCGCGGCATGCGGATCGAGGCGGTGCGCGTGGTGCGGAAATCGGGCGGCAAGTCCGGTGATTTCTCGCAGGAGTAGGACGCCATGATCAGCGTCGAGGAAGCCCGCGCGCGCATCCTGGCCGACTTGCGGCCAACTGCGGTCGAGATTATTTCCTTGGCTAGCGCCTGGAACCGTGTGCTTTCCGCGCCCATCGTCGCCCGGCTGACCCAGCCGCCGGCCGACATGTCGGCGATGGACGGGTATGCGCTGAGAGCGGCCGACGGCGTTTTGGACGCGACGTTGGAGGTGATCGGCGCCGCACCGGCCGGCCATCCGTTCGCAGGCGAGATCGGGCCCGGCCAGGCGGTGCGTCTGTTCACCGGCAGCGTGGTGCCGGAAGGCGCCGACGGCATCATTATCCAGGAGGACGTGGTCCGCGACGGCGATCGCATCATCCTCCGAGAAGCCGTCACCGCCGGCCGCCACATCCGGCGCGCCGGCCAGGATTTCGCCGTTGGCGAGACGGTGATCGCGGCCGGACGCCGGCTGACCGCGCGCGACATCGGGCTGGCCGCCGCAGCCAACCACCCATGGATCACCGTGCATCGCCGGCCGTTCGTGGCGATCCTGGCCACGGGCGACGAGATCGCGATGCCGGGCGAGCCGATCCCCGCCGGCGGCATCGTTAGCTCCAACTCCCACGCCTTGGCGGCGCTGGTCCGCGCCGGCGGCGGTGAGCCATTAGTGTTGCCGGTGGCGACCGACGATGTTCAGGTTATTGCTTCCGTTGCCGACCAGCTTGCCGGAGTTGACATGCTGGTGACGACGGGAGGCGCCAGCGTCGGCGACCACGATCTGGTGACTGAGGCACTGCAGGCCCGCGGGCTGTCCGTGGATTTCTGGAAGATCGCGATGCGGCCCGGCAAGCCACTGATCTTTGGCCAGATGGGCGGCGTTCCAATGCTGGGCCTGCCGGGCAACCCGGTTTCGGCGCTGGTTTGCGCCATCCTGTTCCTGCTGCCGGGCTTGGCCCGGTTGTCCGGCCTGCCCGGTGATCCGCCGCCGACATCGGCGGCAAAGCTTGGCGCCGCGGTTGCTGCCAACGATAGCCGTGCCGATTTTCTGCGCGCGACCTTGCGGCGCAATGCGGATGGCAATGTCATCGCCACGCCCTTTCCACGGCAGGACTCGTCGATGCTGCGGCGATTGGCCGAGTCTCAGGCGCTGATTTTGCGCGCGCCTTACGCTGGAGCTTTGGATGTTGGTTCCGAGGTGCTGATTATCCCACTGGATTCGCTCGGTATCTGATCAGATAAAGTATCGGAATCGCTTGACGGGGTAATGAGAACCAACCTAGAACATCGCGTCGGTTGCTGATTTGTTCCGGTGTTTTCGCATCCTCAACCCGGGATGATTTGCGGCCGCATGGGATGAAAGGCCTTTACCATGCTGACCCGCAAGCAGAACGAGTTGCTGCTTTATATTGAGCGCCATCTTAAGGAAACTGGCTTCTCCCCAAGCTTCGAGGAGATGAAGGAGGCACTCAAGCTCAAATCCAAGTCGGGCATTCATCGGCTAATCTCGGCGTTGGAGGAGCGCGGCTTCCTTCGCCGTCACCACCATCGTGCCCGGGCACTCGAGGTGTTGCGGATGCCGAACGGCGCCGGGTTCCTAGCGACTGCGGATATGGCTGCAGCGCCGGGCGCGCGGGCTGAGTTCGCACCCAACGTGATCCGCGGCGATTTTTCCCGCAGCCTGCCTGGGGTCCGGGCGGCTAAGGAAGTCGGCTCGGTGCAGCTGCCGCTTTACGGCCGGATTGCCGCCGGCCTGCCGATCGAGGCGTTGCGTGACCACAGCGCCCAGATCGACGTGCCGATGGCGATGCTGGGCAACGGCGAGCATTTTGCGCTCGAGGTTTCCGGCGACTCGATGATCGAGGCCGGGATACTCGACGGCGACACGGTGATCATCCGCCGCGACGAGTCGGCCGAGACCGGCCAGATCGTGGTCGCCTTAGTCGATGACAACGAAGTGACGCTAAAGCGCCTGCGCCGGCGTGGCAACTCGATCGCGCTGGAACCGGCCAATGCCCGTCATGAAACGCGGATTTTTCCCGCCGACCGGGTGCGGGTCCAGGGCCGGCTGGTGGCGTTGCTGCGCCAATATTGATCAGTCGTCCGTAAGAGCAACGGGAAGCTCGGCGCCGCGCGCACCGTGTGCTGCCGGTACCCACGGTCGGTCGCCGCGTTCGGCTCGGTCGGTCAGAATGCGGGCTCCGTTGCGGTCAAGCCAGATCGCGACGGCACCCTCACTCCACACGGTAAACCGGTCGACCAATGGCACACCGGGGCACAGAGCGCGTGCCGGTTCAGGCGATATGAGCACCACCGCACCGGTACAATCTGGGCTCTGGCTGGCCAGCGCCAGCACAGCGACGGCGCCCTCGGGGCTGGCGCGCAGACGGCAGGCGCCGGTGCAGGCGACATGGCCGTCGCTCACATCCGGCATCACGACCGGTGCCACCGCCCAGTATTGGCTCCACGAATCGCGGGTGAATCTGGAATAGCCCGATCCCTGGCGCAGCAGCGCCTGATTCCCGATCCGCAGTCCGATCAACCTGGCGTCGCTGGACATCAGAATATCCGGTGGCCGGCTCATTGTCGGAGAAGCCAGACCGAACGAAATCATCACTACGCCCA
>JAYTTA010000402.1:0-4679 GCA_043745345.1 Acetobacteraceae bacterium
AAGCCCGATCCGCCACTCGGGCTGCCGCTCAGCCCCGACCAGTTTTTGTTCTATTTCTGCCTGGTCGTGGCGATGGCGCTGTTCTGGGCCGCGTTCAACCTGCTGCGCGGGCGCAGCGGCCGGGCGATGATGGCGATCCGTGATCACGGCATGGCGGCCGGCACGATGGGCATCGATACCTCGTTGTACAAGACGATTACGTTCGGGATCTCCGCCCTTTACACTGGGGTTGCCGGCGCGTTGTCAGCGATCACCGTCGCCTATGTGGCACCGGACAGCTTTGCGCTGCCGCTGTCGATTTCCTTTCTGGTCGGGCTGGTGGTCGGCGGTATCGGCTCGTTGCCGGGCTGCCTGATCGGCGGCGCTTTTCTAGTGCTGGTGCAGAACTGGTCGCAGTCGTTGTCGGACGTGCTGAAGCAGACATTCTCGCTTCAATACGATGTGCCTTCATGGGCAATCTACGGCGTGCTGCTGCTGCTGCTGATGTATGTCATGCCGACCGGGATAGCGGGCGGCATCCTGCGGCTGCGAGGTGCGCTTGTCGGCCTGTGGCGGCGTGGCGGAACCGTGCGGTCCAAGCCGCTGGTGCTTCAATCCGAGGGAGAAAAACGTTGAATAAAGCTTCGAACTTGCTGACCCGGCGGAAAACGTTGCTGGGTGCGGTCGGCGTTGCGCTGGCGGCGCCGGCGATCGCGCGGGCCGAGAACAAGTACGGCCCGGGCGTCACCGACACCGAAATCAAGATCGGCAACACGATGCCCTACTCGGGTAACGCGTCTGCCTATGGCGCCAATGGTCGCGCGGCCTCTGCGTATTTTCGCATGCTCAACGAGCAGGGCGGCATCAACGGACGCAAGATCAACTACATCTCGCTCGATGATGGATACAGCCCGCCGAAGACGGTGGAGCTGGCGCGCCAGCTTATCGAGCGTGACGGCGTCCTGCTGCTGCACGCGCCGCTCGGCACCGCCTGCAACACCGCGATCCACCATTACATGAACCAGAAGAAGGTGCCGCAGCTGTTTGTCGCCACCGGCGCCTCAAAATGGGGCGACCCGTCGCACTATCCGTGGACCATGGGATGGCAGCCCGACTACCACACCGAGGGCGTGATCTACGCCAAGCACGCCTTGGCCAACGTGAAGGACCCGAAGATCGCGATCCTCCGCCAGAACGACGACATGGGCGTCGATTATCTGGCCGGCTTCCGCCAGGGGCTGGGCTCGGTCGCGGAGAAATACATCGTCGAAACGGCAACCTATGAAGTCACCGATCCGACCATCGACAGCCAGATGCTGCAGCTGAAGAACACCGGCGCCAACGTGTTCTATAACATCACCACGCCGAAGTTCGCCGCCCAGGCGATCAAGAAGGCCGCCGAGATCGGCTGGAAGCCGGCGCACTATCTGGTCAACGTCGCGGCCTCGCTCGGCGCCACCCTGCGGCCGGCAGGCATAGAGAACTGCCAGGGCATCATCACCGCGTTTTACACCAAGGACCCGGTCGATCCGCGCTGGGCATCGTCGCCGGACTTTGTGACCTGGAAGGCGTGGATGGAGAAGTACAACGCCGGCGGCAACATCGCCGACGGCTCCAACGTCACCGGCTACGCCAACGCGTTCACCATGGCGCACGTGCTGCGCGCCTGCGGCAACGACCTGACGCGGGAGAACGTGATGCACGAGGCGGCGAGCCTGAAGGATGTCGAGGTACCGATGCTGCTGCCGGGCATCCGGCTGAATACCTCGGCGACCAATTTCTATCCGATCCAGGCGGTCAACATGGCGCGCATCGATGGGGATCACTGGGCGATGTTCGGGGATTTGATTTCGGCTAGCCAGGGGTAGGAAGCAGGGGGTTTTGCCCCAAACCCCGCCCGGGAGCGCAATATGTAAGTAGAGGGGTTCAAAGGGACGACTGCCCCTTTGCGGGTTTGGGCAGAGCCCATGCTGACTGCCTACGGCGTAGAACAGGGAGGAACGACAATGATCCCCAACGGGACAAGACTGAACCGCCGCAGCGTGCTGCTGGGTGCTGCCGGTCTGGCCGCGACGATGTCCTCGGCGCGGGCCGAGAACAAGTACGGGCCGGGTGTCACCGATACGGAGATAAAAATCGGCAACACCAATCCGTATTCCGGCAACGCCTCCGCCTATGGCGCCAACGGGCGGGCCTCGGCGGCATATTTCCGGATGGTCAACGAGCAGGGCGGCATCAACGGGCGGAAGATCAACTTCATCTCGCTGGATGACAGCTACAGCCCGCCGAAAACGGTGGAGCTGGTGCGCCAGCTGATCGAACGCGACCAAGTGCTGCTGCTGTTTGCGCCGCTCGGCACCGCGCCGAACGTTGCGATCCACAAGTACATGAACCAGAAGAAAGTGCCGCAGCTGTTCATCGCCAGCGGCTCCTCGAAATGGGGCGACCCCGCGAACTATCCGTGGTCGATGGGCTGGCAGCCGGACTACCACACCGAGGGGCTGATCTATGCCAAGCATATCCTCAAGAACATCAAGGATCCGAAGATCGCCGTGCTGCGGCAAAACGACGATTTCGGTATGGATTACCTGAACGGGTTTCGTGAGGGTTTGGGCAAGGACGTCGACAAGCTGATCCTGCAGACCGCCACGTATGAGGTCACGGATCCGACGGTCGAGAGCCAGATGCTGCAGTTGAAGAACACCAACGCCAATGTGTTTTTCAACATCACGACGCCGAAGTTCGCCGCCCAGGCGATCAAGAAGGCGGCCGAGATCGGCTGGAAGCCGGCGCACTATCTGGTCAACGTCGCGGCCTCGATCGGCGGCACCCTGCGGCCGGCCGGGTTGGAGAACGCGCAAGGTTTGCTGACCGCGATCTACGTCAAGGACCCGACCGATACGAAGTGGAAGAACGCGCCGGACTTCGTGGCCTGGAAGGCGTGGATGGAGAAGTACAACCCGAACGCCGACATCGCCGACGGTTCGAACGTGACCGGCTACAGCTTCGCCTGGACCTTGCACCAGGTGCTGAAAGCGTGCGGCAACGACCTTACGCGGGAGAACGTGATGCTGCAGGCGGCGAGCATGCACGAGTTGGCGGCGCCTATGCTGTTGCCGGGGATCACGCTGAACACCTCGGCCACCGATTTCTATCCGATCAAGGCGGTGCAGATGGCTCGGCTTACGGTCGATCACTGGGAACTGTTCGGGGATTTGATTTCGCGCGACGGGTAGGTAGGAAGGCGCTCTGTGCCAGGTTGTGCAGAGCGCCACGATCCGGCCTTCCGGATGCATGCCCAGGCACTTTTCGGGCGGGGTTTAGGCGGAGCCATGCTTGGGTTTGAATGATGCTCCCCGGAGCTTCGATCGGATGGATGGAAGGCCATTCCGCACGAGCCCCGAAATGGACCCTTGGACCCAGGTAAGGCGGCTAGCCGCGCATTTCGAAACGTTTTATTTGAATCCCATCACGAACGGGAATATCAAGCTCTCGCGCAAATCCGCCGGTTGGGTATTTAATGTCCGCACAAACAGTGGTTTGGCTGATCATTTTGTTAATAGCTGTTGGGGACGGCATTGCGCTTCGTCTGCAGGGGATGTCCTTGGACTGGACGGCGGAGTGGCACAACCTGCTCCTGCTGCCATTGTTTTTGGCGTTGGCTCGCCTGTTGGAGTGGTTACGTCAACCTCAAGCCGCGCGGTTCACGACGGTAGTGACACAAGCTCTCACCGCTGCTCATGTTGGCACAATACTCAGCTACGTATTGACGGCAGCATCGCCTTTTCCACTGGCGGACTCGCTGTTTGACCGTGCAGATATCGCATTAGGGTTTGACTGGCTGGCATGGTTTAACTGGATTGATCAACATCCGGTTATTCACAATATACTGATATTATCTTATAATAGTATGATACCACAGTTTTTAATAATGATTGCGGTCTTTTCCTATGCCAGCATAAAACGTCTTGACGAATTAATTGTTGAGAGCATTCTGGCGATCATTATTATTCTTCCAATCCTGTATTTGTTACCGTCTGTTGGGGCATTTACATCGCATGGCATAACCGGCAGGGGAGACTGGGAAGTCGACATTCTCCGGATGAGGTCACATGCCGTTCTCGTCGTAGTGCCACGGGAAGGAATAGTCACGTTTCCATCTTATCATACGATTATGGGCGTCTTATTCATTAACATGGCGCGCGGCAGCCGAAGGCTGTTCTACCCCCTGCTGCTGCTCAACGCTTTGCTGATGGTGTCGGTCATGAGTGTTGGCGGTCATTACCTCGTGGACATGATTGGCGGGATTGCCCTTGGGTTCGTGGCTCTTGGCGCGGCGCGATACCTTCTCGCGCGATGTTCGCCGGAGGCCATGATCATGCGAGATGCTTTAGCGGCGCCGATGCCCGTCTGAGGCCGTTTCAGAATGTGGCGCCGATCGAGGCCGTGACGTTGCTGTGATGAGTAGCGCTTCGCTTACCCGTCCAATGTTTTGCTTGCTCCGTCACTTATAATGACTGTAAGACTAACCGGATGGAACAATCCAACGGTCTGGCCGACGATCCGGCACCCGACGATCCGGCACCCGACGATCCGGCACCCGATGATCCGACACCCGACGATCTGACACCCGACTGGGCGAGCCTGCTGGCGCCGCAGGTGTTCGGCGCGGTGATCCTGGTGCTGCGGGCGGGCTTGCC
>JAYTTA010000403.1:0-4637 GCA_043745345.1 Acetobacteraceae bacterium
ACTCCGGCCAGCGCCGGCGGCAGCTCCAGCTGCAACGCCTCCACCCCCCACAGCAGCCGGATGATCTCGCCCAGCACCAGGGTCAGGCCGAACGTCACCATCAGGAAGGCGCTGGCATCGCGCCTGTACAATCGGCGCAGCAGGCCGACCTCGAACGCGGTGCCGAAGGCGCCGGCGATCAGGGGGCCGGCAACCAGCGCGAACCAGAAGCTGCCGGTGAGCTTTGCCGCCGAGTAGCCGACAAACGCGCCCAGCATGAAGAACGTGCCATGTGCGAAGTTGACGATTCGCATGATGCCGAAAATCAACGTCAGCCCAACGCCGAGGAAAAACAGCAGCGCCGCCTGCGACAGGGCATTCAGGCATTGGGTGACCAGGAACGGCAGCAGGTCCATGGGTCTTGGCTCAATCGTCGTAGACCATCTTGTTGCAGGGCGGCGTGACGCGGCTGCCCGGATAGGTGGCGATGACCTCGGGCACCGGATATTCCATGCCGTCGCGCTTGACCACCTTGACCATGAAGCCCTGCTGCTCGCCCTGGTGGTCGCAGGCGCGCATCAGCACGGGGCCCTTGATGCTGTCGACCACGAGGCCCTCCAATCCGGCACGCAACTTGGCGGCCTCGATGCTGCCGGCCTTCTCGATGCCGGCCTGCAGGACCACGCAAGACTGGTATTGGTCGCCCTCGAACATGTCCGGCAGCTTGCCGTACTCGGCCTGCCAGGCGGCGACGAACGCCCGGTTGGCCGGGATGTCGTAGCTGTGCGGGTAGCGCGAGGCGCCGATCAGGCCGATCGACGCATCGCCGGTGGCGTCGATGTTCATCTGCACGACCTGCTCGGTCAGCATCTGCATCTTGTCGCCGAGGCGGAACTGCCGGGCCTGCGCCAGGAAAGCGTTGTTGTCGTCGCCGGCAAGCACGAGATACACACCGTCGGCGCCCGATTGCCGGATCTTGGTGATGTAGGTTGAAAAATCCTTGGTTCCGGTCGGCGAGAACACCGCGCCCGAAAAAACCTTGCCGGCGCGTTTGGCCTCGGCCTCGAACACCTCCATCGAGTTGTGGCCCCAGGCATAGTCCATGCCGAGGCCATAGAAGGTCTTCATCGGCGAGTCGTGCAGGTACAGCGACACCGCCCGCGTGCCCATCGGCCCGGAGACGTTGGGGCGGAAGAAGTTGGGCACCAGCGACTCGCCGGTCAGCCGGCCATCGCCGTTGTCGCCGGAGATGAAGATCGTGTCCCACTCCGCCAACCGGGGCACGATGGCGAGCGCCTCGTTGGAGGCGACGATAGCGGTCAGGATGCGCGCGCCGCGGCGCTCGACCATCTCCTGCGCCTTGCGCACCGCGGTGGCGGGGTTGCCGGCGGTGTCCTCGACGATCAGTTCCACCGGCCGGCCGAGCAAGCCGCCACGGGCGTTGACGCCCTTGGCCCAGAACTCGCAGCCGCGGCGCATCTGCGCGCCGATGCCGCCAAGCGGTCCGCTCAGCGCCACCGGCATGCCGATCCGGATCGGTTCGTCCGCCATGGCGGCGCGCGCCATCGCCGGCAGCGTGACGGCCGCGGTCGCGGCTTTCAGAATATCGCGACGCGAAAAAATGGACATGCTGTTCCCCGGGCAGCCGGTCGTTCGGACTCGGCGATTTTACCGGACCAGAGTAGAGGCCGGCGTCCAACATACGCAATGGCGCGAGAGCGGTGTGGACCGATGGCGATCGGCTCTGTCATGTTTCACGGCAACCCAATCGGAGAGCCGGCATGACCGACGCGAAACTCGCACCCAACCTTCCGGAATGGATGCAGGAGCATACGAACCGCTATCTCGCCAGCGGCGGCACCGACGGACATATGTATAAGATGAGCCAACCGGGGCGGCCGGAGATGACGGTGCCGTCGTTGCTGCTGACGACGACAGGCCGCAAATCGGGCGAAAGATTCATTTTCCCGTTGTTCTACGGCATGACCGGCGACAGCTACATCGTTGTCGCGTCGAAAGGCGGTGCGCCCCAGGACCCGGGCTGGTACAAGAACATCCTCGCCCATCCGGAGGTCGAGGTTCAGGCCGGCACCGTGAAGACCCGCGCGCTCGCCAGGACCGTCACCGGCGAGGAACGCGCCCGGCTCTGGCTGAAATCACTGGAATTCTGGCCGCCCTATGCGGATTACGCGAAAAAGACGGACCGTGAAATTCCAGTGGTCGTGCTCGACCCGATCCGTTGACGCCGGCGCAGACCGGATGACGGGCTCCGCGCTGCGGCAGCGCTGCCCGATCCGGCTGTCGTAGCGTGACAGAGACTGTTACGACAGGCCATGGGCGATCTACGCGACGCGGCGCGCACGCGCCAAAAAATAATGGAAGCGGCCCGCGACGAGTTCGCGGCCCGGGGTTTCGCCGGTGCCCGCGTCGAGGCGATCGCGCGCCGGGCGGGCCTGTCCAAACAGTTGCTGTACCATTATTTCGCCAACAAGGAGGCGCTGATCGGCCACACGCCGGGCCCCCGGCCGCTCGCCCATAATGGGTTCAAGATCGACCTGCTGCGCGGCGCCGTCATCCGGGCGCTGGAAACAATCGGAGGCCAAGCATGAAGGCTCACTTCGCGAGTGTTGGCAGGCCACCCTGAAAGTCACCAGTCAGGCAGTGTTCGCCGCCGCAACGCCTACGGAGGGCCTGCTGCACGCCGTGCTGATCAAGGCGCCGACCGGCCGCGGCGAAGTCCTTTCGGTGGACGCAACGCTGGCCCGCGCCATGCCGAGTGTTTTCGATATTGTCTCCTACACGGAGGCAGAGGCGCTCCAGGCCTCAGCCGTGACCGCGCTGATCTGCAACCGGACCCTGCATTTCTCCGGCCGGCCGATCGGACTGGTTGCGGTCCACGCCGACATGCCCGAGGTCGACATCGCCATGGTCGAGGAGCACGACCCGCATCTGCCGGGAGGCATCAAGGGCGTCGGCATGTTGGGAACCGCGGGCATCCAGGCCGCCATCGCCAACGCGATCCATCACGCGATCGGCCGGCGGGTCCGCCACCTGCCCATCCGCATCGAGAACCTGATCGCAAGTTAGGCGGGTTCAAGAGCGCAACTCCCGGCGGGATTTGGGGCAGAGCCCCATGCTGTCTTACTGTGCTCAATCAGATAAGGATCGCCATATGACGGATAGTTGGGGCGCCATGACCCGCGCGGCGCGTGACGCCGCCTACAACAACAGCGCCGCCTGCCCGCAGGGCCCAGCCTATGTCGAGGCGCTGCGTGCTGCCTCCGCGGCGTTTCGGGCCCGCCACCCCGCCCAACTCGACCTCGCCTACGGCTCCACCCAACGCGAGGCTTGGGACCTGTTTCCGAATACGCCCGGCTCGGACTGCCTGGTCTTCATTCACGGCGGCTACTGGCAGCGCAACGACCGTGAAGGCGCGGCAGCGCTGATGGAGGGGGCGCTCGCAACCGGCTGGTCGGCAGCGCTGCCGGGCTACACCCTGGCGCCCGATGCCACGCTCACGGCGATCGTGGCGCAGATCATGGCGGCACTCGACTGGCTGGCGCGGTACGGCCCGGCGCATGGCATCGATGGACGGATCGTCGTTGCCGGCTGGTCGGCGGGCGGCCATTTGGCGGCGATGGCGCTAAGCCACCCGGCGGTTAGCGCTGCCCTGCCGATCTCCGGCGTGTTCGAGCTGGGGCCGATCCGCGACACCTACCTGAACGAGAAGTTGGCCCTGACCGACGAGGAGGTCGCGACGCTGTCGCCGCTGCGCCTACCCGCGCCGAACAAGCCGATGGCGCTGGCCTATGGCTCCGCCGAACTGCCGGCCCTGGTCGCCGACAGCCGCCGGCTGCATGCCAGGCGGGCGGGCCTGCACCGGCCCGGCGGCCTGCTGCCGATCGCACATGCCGATCATTTCACGGTGCTGGACGCGCTGCGCGCGCCTGGCGGCACATTGCTGAGCCTTGCGCGCAGCCTGATCCAATGACCCCGACCAAGGCGCTGGAGGCGGCACTGGCCGCGGATGCCGGCCATGACGACCCAGCGATCTGGATTTCGCGGGTGCCGGAAAGTGGGCTGCGCCGGCGGGCGGTAGCGCTGGAGGCAGAGGGGCCGCGCGGCCGGCCGCTTTGGGGTCACGTGTTCGCGGTCAAGGACAACATCGACGTGGCCGGGCTGCCGACCACCGCGGCCTGCCCGGACTATGCCTATGAGCCATCGGAGGATGCCCCGGCGGTGCGCCAGGCGATTGCCGCCGGGGCGCTGCTGATCGGCAAGACCAACCTCGACCAGTTCGCGACCGGGCTTTCCGGCGTGCGCAGCCCGTACGGCGTGCCGCGCAACGTGTTCAGCGCAGCGCACGTGCCGGGCGGGTCGTCATCGGGCTCGGCGGTCGCGGTGGCGGCCGGCATCGTCGATTTCGCGCTCGGCACCGACACCGCCGGTTCGGGACGGGTGCCGGCGGCGTTCGGCGACATCGTCGGCTGGAAGCCGACGATCGGCAGTGTTTCTTCGCGCGGCATGGTACCGGCCTGCCGCTCGATCGACACTATTTCAATATTTACCCGCACCGTCGGTGCGGCAATGGCGGTCGGCCGGGTGGTTTCCGGGTATGATGCGGCCGATCCTTATTCTCGCCGCGCGCCGTTTTTCCA
>JAYTTA010000404.1:0-4628 GCA_043745345.1 Acetobacteraceae bacterium
CCGGCCCGGTCCTTCGGTGAATATGCAGTGGCTAGCCGCAAACGGCGTTGTCCAGTGTCAGCTGATCAAGCAAAATCTGGCCGACCTGCATTCCGTGTCGGATGATTTATCCTTTACGACAGATGATAGAAGATTTCCTCCACTTCATTCCGATTATAGTTCGTTTTGGCAGGCCGGTCTGGGTCAGACTTTGCCAGGTCCTAACCTGCCATGAAGCTCAGGCATCGCCCCTTGCGGCCGGCATTTGACAAGAATTCGACTACATCGCCGATCGACGGCATTTCGTCCCAACGTGCGATTCCGGTGAGATTCCAGATATCCTCGATTGCATCCGCGGCACCCGCCAGCGCTGGATCCGAACCGGTCAGCAGCAAAACCGGCAAGGTGGGGTCATATTCGCCAACGATCTTCATCACATGGCAGCCATCCTGCCGCCGGCCCTCCAACTCTGTGCAAATTGCAATCGGCTTCCGAGACTTCAGAACGTCGATCAGGCTTTGATCCGGATCATACTGTTCGACATCGATGCCCAGGAACTGGCAGGTTTTGGTCAAGCCCTGCGAGGCCAGGCTGCCATCGAGCAACATCAACACAGTCGGCTCCCGTCTACCGACGTCGGTGGCACGTACCCGATGTCCAGTTACCATCCAGTCGGAAGCGTCCGCGACCTGTTCCATCCAATCCTCCATTTCGTTAGAAACTAAATTGGAAAACAACTATCTCGGTGCATCCAATGGCATTGAGTGTCCAATTCCGCGAAGAATTTTGAAATAGTTCAACCGTTAGTTTAATGTGAATGGCCGCTATAACGTCGTGAAAGATCGTTAAAGTGAACTTCGTCAGCCTTGGTGAAGCTCAAATTGCCACTGACAAGCCCCAGATTTTACCTGACCCCGGATCAGCCATGTCCTCTCCGGTGTGGGGATCGCCTGTGCATCCGCCACCATCACGATGATCCGCTTCTCACCGCCAAGCTTCTCCAACTTGCCCGCCAACCGGTCGTCGATGACGTTGCCACGAACAACCAAAGTGCTCTGGAACGGGTCGAATGCGAATTCGCCATGCCCGATGTTCATCAATCCCTTCGTTCGGGTGCCGCAATTCGCAACGGTGGGTAAAACCTCACCCACCCACCGTCCTTCAAGTCCGACCATGCCGAAGGTGCGGCCTGACTGCAGCAACAGAGCGGGATCTCCGACATCACAGCCGGTGATTGAAAGCAAAGTCATGACTCCAAGCCCGTAAGAAAAAAAGCTTTTAAAAGGACTTTTTCCCTTGCCCATTTGCCCCAGTTTCCCGTATAACTTCACTCACGGTGCCAAAACGCGCACAACACTTTGCGGCGTTTCATTCCGAGCCTCCCCAGCACCACGAAACGGCCAATCACTCCGCTTGCCATTCTGCTTGCCACGATGCGGCAGAAATGGACAGGCGGCGATCCGGCGGGCGCGACGGCCTTGGCCCGTGTGGCAGTGCCTTATGTCCATGCCAGACGATCGCGCACCGAAAAACCTGTGAACTCCACCCCCGGCAATGCCACAATGGAAGCACACCAACTGACCGATGAAGACCTTGCCCTTCAATTGGCAGCTTCTGCGCCAGGAACACAACACCCGGCAGGCAGTGCGAACCAGCCTGACAGATTGGGCCAAGCTGGCACTGGCACCGCGCAGCCAGGTTCCAGCCCGCCATCATCATCGGCTCATCGCCGAGCTTGAACGGCTTGCCAACGGCGACACTCAGCATCTGCTCCTGCTGCTTCCACCCGGCTCGGCAAAATCTACCTACGCATCGGTTCTCTTCCCGGCCTGGTGGTTCGTCCACCATCCCGGGAGCTCGATAATCGCCGCCTCCCATACCGCCGGCCTTGCCCAGCATTTTGGGCGTCAGGTTCGCGAACTTGTGGTCGAGCATGGACAGTGCCTTGGCTACACCCTGTTGGCCGGCAACCGCTCCGCCGGCCGATGGAGCACCTCGGCCGGCGGCGAGTATTTTGCGGCCGGGGTTCGCGGTCCGATTACAGGGCGACGTGCTGACCTTGCGATCATCGACGATCCAATCAAATCCCACGCCGAGGCCGACAGCGCCGTGTTCCGCGACCGGGTATGGAACTGGTATCGTTCCGATCTCATCACACGGCTTAAGCCCAATGGCCGCATCGTCCTGATCATGACGCGGTGGCATGAGGACGATCTTGGTGGCCGCCTTCTATCTCGTCACGGCGAACTCTGGCGCACGCTTCGACTACCCGCCATTGCGGAAGCCGAAGACCCCCTGGATCGTCCGCACGGCGCTCCTTTGTGGCCTGAGTGGGAATCCGCCGAAGACTTAGCTCGAAAGCGCCTGATCGTTGGTGAACGCGTCTGGTCGGCGATGTACCAGCAAACGCCCCGGCCGCCGGACGGCGCCCTGTTCACCTTCAAGCACGTGGCCATGCTCGATGCCCTTCCGATCGGTGGTCAGTCGGTCCGCGCCTGGGACTTTGCCGGAACGGCCAAGCTCGCCTCGAACAATCCCGATTACACGGTGGGCCTGAAGCTCCATTGTGATGAAAACCAGCGCTTTACCATCACCGACATCACCCGCCTCCGAGCAGGCACGAATGAGGTCGAGGCGCTCGTGCTGCAGACGGCGAAGCTCGATGGTCGTGCCGTTGCGATCTCGCTGCCGCAGGATCCGGGGTCAGCCGGCAAGTTTGCCGCAACCTATCTCACCCGCCAGCTTGCCGGCCACCATGTCATTGTCACCGCCGAAACCGGGTCCAAGCGCACCCGCGCAACCCCGGTCGCGTCGCAGCTTGATGCCGGAAACGTGGCGCTGCTGCGTGCCAACTGGAATCCATCCCTTATCGACGAGTTGCGGGAATTTCCTTTCGGCAGTCACGACGATCAGGTCGACGCGCTGTCGCGTGCCTTCGCCACCCTGATAGACATCAGTCTGCCTTCGCGCCGACTGACTATACCCTTTTTTGCCCGATAGCAGCCGCGCCGTCCATCCGGCGCTCGCTCCCACTAGGGATCATCATGTTCGAAACGATTTCCAGCCTGGTCCCGCACGACCGGGATTACCCGCCGCGCGCCCGCACGCTTGACCTCTTGCGCCGCGTTTTGGCCGGCACGCTCTACGACGTGCTGCCGAACCAGTTCCACGAAGAACGCGGCGTAGGCGGCGAATACATCCCCCTGCGCAACCGCCGCCCTTCCGTTCGCTACGCACTATGCCGAATTGTGGTCGAGGATAGTGTTTCCCTCCTGTTCAGCGAAGGTCATTTCCCGACTATCGACTGCGCCGATCGGTCGGTCCGCGCTATCTTCGCCGACATAGTCAAGGAAACTCGGCTCAATCAGGTTATGACCGACGCCGCCTTGCGCGGCTCGATCGGCTCTGTCGCCATCCTGATGCGTGTGCTGCGTGGCCGGCTGTTCTTCGACGTCCAGGACACCACTTGGCTCACTCCGTCCTGGGACCCTCAAGCCCCGGACACTCTCGCTTGCGTCACCGAACGCTACAAGGTGACAGGATCCTTCCTCGCCGCCGCCGGCTACGAGGTGGCTGATCCAGCCCAGGAATACTGGTTCACCCGCGCCTGGGATGAGAACTCTGAAACCTGGTTCTGGCCTTATCCCGTCGGCTCGGACACGCCGCCGGAGATCGATCCCACCCGCACCACCGCGCACAAGCTCGGTTTCGTGCCAATCGTGTGGATCCGTAACCTGCCTGGGATATCGGTCACCGGCGATCCCTCCGACGGCGCCAGCACCTTTCGCGCCGCGGTCGAAACCCAGATCGAGATCGACTACCAACTCAGCCAAGCCGGCCGCGGCCTCAAATACAGCTCTGATCCCACCTTGCTGATCAAGGAACCGGCCAGCGTGGATTCCGAAATCATCAAGGGTGCCGGAAATGCCCTCGTCGTCAGCGAGAAGGGCGATGCCAAGCTGCTCGAGATCGGTGGCACCGCCTCGGCCGCCGTCATCGAGTATGTCCGCACCCTGCGCGAATTCGCCATCGAATCGGTTCACGGTAACCGCGCCAGCGCCGATCGGCTGACCTCGGCCCAATCCGGCCGCGCGCTCGAATTGATGAACCAAGGCCTGATCTGGCTCGCCGACAACCTGCGTGTCAGCTACGGCGAGATTGCCTTGCTGGAACTCGCCCGCATGGTCATTCGCGCCTCCGGTATCTACCGGCTGCGCGTCTTCGGCACCGAGATCGCGCCACTCGATTCCGCCGCCCGGCTGACGTTGAAATGGCCGCGCTGGTACGCGTCGACTTCCGAGGACCGCCAACGTGACGCGCAAACTCTCGCTACCTTGTCCGGATCCGATCAGATCTCCAGGGAAACGGCGGTCAAGTCGATTGCCGACATCTATGACGTTGAGGACGTGCCGGCCGAGCTTGCGCGTATCGCTGCCTCCACCCGAAATCCCAGGAAGAGCCGATGAATAAAACGAATGAAACCACTTCCGAAGTCCAGGACCCGCTGGCCGATCTGCGCGCCCGCGCCGACGCCTTGGAGACCCAGCTCGCCGCAACGATCGCCGACACCGAAGCCCGGCTGATCCGCGCCGAGATGAAGGCACAAGCCATTCTCGCCGGGATGGTGGATCTCGATGGACTGAAACTCG
>JAYTTA010000405.1:0-17567 GCA_043745345.1 Acetobacteraceae bacterium
TGATGACGCCGGAGTTCAGCCCGGGTCCGCTGCATATGCCGCCGCCGCCGATCATGATCGCCGCGGTCGGGCCGTTGATGATCCGCACCGCCGCGCGCCACTGCGACGGCGCGCGGCTGCATGGTTTCGCCACCCGGAAATACCTGGAGGACGTGGTGCGGCCGCTACTGTCCGAGGAACTCAAGAAATCCGGCAAAAGCTTCTCATCGTTCGAGATCACCGGCGGCGGTTTCGTCGCCACCGGTCCGAACGAGGAGGCCGTGCGCGCGGCGGCGGAGAAAATTCGCTACCGGGTGGCGTTCTATGGCTCCACCCCGGCCTATCGCGGCGTGCTGGAGCTGCATGGCGTCGGCGAGCTCGGCGAGCGCCTGCAACACGCCACGCGCCAGGGCGAGTGGAGCAAGATGGCGGCGATGGTGCCCGATGAGGTGCTGGACCTATTCGTTGCCCGCGCCACCTACCGCGACCTGCCGGCGGCAATCGAGCAGCGTTTCGGCGGCCTGGTTGACACGGTCGGGATCGAGTTCCTGGCCACGGATCCGCCGGAGCTTCGCCGCGAGGTGATCCAGGCGATCCAGGCGATACCCAGCGCCTTCACGGGGTTCGCCGAAGCCCAGGCGGCGTAGAGACTTCAGTTCGGCAGGTTGCGCAGCAGGCTGTTCCATATCGCGATAAGCTCCGCGTCGCCTGGGCTACGGGTCGGTGCAACCCGTACTGCCGTATGAACGAGCACGAGTCCGGACACCGGATCGACGAACAGGCGCTGACCGTGCACCCCGATCAGCATGAAACCGCCGCGTGACCCACCCAGAAGCCAGATCTGATAGCCATAGCCGCCGCCGTTGCCGACATGAGTGCTGTCCAGGAACGAGTCCGGTTCGGGCGGCGCGGTCGCATCGATCACCCATTGGCGCGGGATGATCTGCCTGCCGGCGATCGCGCCGCCTTGCGCCAGCAGCCGCCCGAACCTGGCATAGTCGCGCAACACGGCGTTGAAGCAGCAATAGGCGATCTCCTGCCCGGTGCTGTCGGTGGTCCAGCTCGCTTGAGCCTCGGCGCCCATCGGTTGCCAGATGCGGGTTTCCAGGTATTGGGCGATCGGCATCCGCGCCGCGCGGGCCAGCACCAAACCAAGCATTTCGGTATTGAGCCCGGCGTAGTGCCATTGCGTGTCGGGTGCGGCGACGCGGGTGTTGAACCGCGACAACGCCGCGACCGGCCCCGGACCGTTGCGTGCAAACATGTCGCGGCCGAGCACGACGTTGTCGCCGTTGCCGTCGTAGGTTTCGGTGAAGGCGATGCCGGACGCCATGTGCAGCAGGGCGCGGATCGGCGTGCGGCCCAACTCCGTGGCGGCCATCTCCGGCACGTAGTCGCCTGCCAGATCGTCGATCGAGCGGATGGCATGTTCGGCAACCGCAATACCGACAAGCATGGCCACGATCGTCTTGGCCATCGACTGCGACATGAAGCGGTCGTGGTCGGTGCGGCCATACTGGTAGTGCTCGAACAGCACGGTGTCGCGGCGCGCGATCAGCAGCCCGGTGGTCGGGTTGCGGGCCAAATAATCCTGCACGGTGTGCGCCTGCTGGTGGAATGTGTAGGCAACCGGGATTTCCTGGGCGGTACGACGCCATGCCGTCGGTTCGATGGCCCCCGCCACGACGTGTGTCGGATAGACGGTGTCGAAGTGGCTGTAGCTGCCGACCATGAAGCCCTGGCCGATGGCTTGGCCTCGGCCAATGACCGGGTAGCCAAGTGCTGCATCATAGTCAGCCGCGTCCGGCCCAGTGTCGGAGAACTGGGGCATCGCCTGCCCGAGGGCCGGACCGGCCAGAAGACAGACGGCAAGTATTGGGCCAAGCAGGGCATTGCCAGACCGCATCGGCGAAGCCTCCGGCGTGTCATGGTTGATGGACCCTTCAGCGAAAGCTAGCCTGTCTATTCGGCGAATAGTGAGTCTTCCTTCCCGGACGGGCCGCTACCACAACTCTGCTGAGACATGGGACATCGGATATGACGCTGCCAATTCGAGTTGACGCGGCCACCGGCCTGAAAAGCTTCCACACCCGCGCCGCCAAGGCGACTGAGAAAATCGCCGGGAAGGGCTATTCGCCGGTTGCCGACTTGGCGCTGAAGACGCTGCCGCCGCCGCCGCCGGGTGCCACCTTCAATGCCGAGGAGCAGGCCAAGTACCGCGCCTTCAAGGAAACCAGGCGGGGCGCCGCCGACTACATCGCCATGGAAGGCGAGTTCTCGAAGTATCTGGAGGACGTCTATTCGGCGCCGCCGGTCGAGCGCGAGATCTTGGACGACGAGTGCGAGATCCTGGTGGTCGGCGCCGGCTTCGCCGGGTTGCTGCTGTGGTACAAGCTTCGCGACGCCGGCTTCACCGATGTCCGGTTCTGCGAGAAGGGCGGCGATGTCGGCGGCACCTGGTACTGGAACCGCTATCCCGGTATCGCCTGCGACGTCGAGTCCTACAGCTACCTGCCGCTGTTGGAGGACATGAAATACATCCCGACGATGAAGTTCGCCTCCGGTTTCGAAATCCTCGAATACTGCCAGAAGTTGGCGGAGACGTCGGGGTTCTACGACCGCTGCCTGTTCCACACCACAGTCAAGGACACCGCCTGGGACGAGGCCACGGGCCGGTGGACGGTCGCCACCGACCGCGGCGACACCATGCGCGCGCGCTATGTCGTGCTGGCCAACGGTATCCTGACGACGCCGAAGCTGGCCCGGATCGAGGGCATGGAAACCTTTCAGGGCAAGGCGTTCCACACCTCGCGGTGGGACTACAATGTCGACCTCAAGGGCAAGCGAGTCGGCATCGTCGGCACCGGCGCCACCGCAGTGCAGGTGGTTCCGGAAATCGCCAAGATCGTCAAATCGCTGCACGTTTTCCAACGCACGCCCTCGACCATCGACGTGCGCGACCAGCGCGCCACGACGCCTGAGGAGATCGAGACCTGGTCGAACGAGCCCGGCTGGGCCCTGGCGCGGCGCGAGCGGCTGGCGGCGATCTCGTCCGGTCGGACCGCGCTGCAGGGCAACGACGATTACCTCTCCGGCAAGGTCACCGATTTCAAGGTTCGCAAGAAGCACGAAACGGAGCTGCCCCAGGCCGAGCTGATCCAGCGCCAGCTCAACTCCAATTTCCGCATCATGGAGCAGATCCGCGCCCGGGTGGACGCCATCGTCAAGGACCCGAAGACCGCCGAGGCGCTGAAACCCTACTATCCCTACGGCTGCAAGCGGCCGACCTTCCATGACGAATTCCTGCCGAGCTTCAACCTGCCGCATGTCACGCTGGTCGACACCGCGCCGATGGGGGTCAGCCACATCAACGAACACGGCGTGGTGCATGATGGGGTGGAATATCCGCTCGACGTGCTGATCTACGCGACCGGGTTCCAATGGATGGCGACCTCGACCTTCAACATGATCACCGGCCGCGGCGGCCGCACGCTGCGGGAGAAGTGGCAGTCGGAAGGCGTGAAAACGTTCCTGGGGCTGCACAGCCAGGGCTTTCCCAATCTTTTTATCCTCTCCGGCCCGCAGGGCGGCGGCGGGCAGTTCAATTTCACCCGCGGGATCGAGGGCCATACCGACTATGTCGTGTGGATGCTAACGACCTTGCGCGAGCGTGGCGCGACCATTGTCGATATCCGGAAAGAACCGGAAAACGCCTATGCCGAGCATTGCCGCGAGGCTGACCTGGTGACCCGGCCGCTACGCGATTGCCTGTCGTACTACAACGGCGACGGTGGCGCCGAGCCCGGCAGCCTGGCCTATTACGGCGGCCCGCAAAAATGGCATGAGCTGCGCACCGCCGCCCAGGCCTCGATGGAGCCGTATATCTTCGAGCCGCGAACCTAAAGCATGCGCTGCAGGATCAGCTTCTGGATGTCAGACGTGCCCTCGTAGATCTGGCAGATCCGCACATCGCGATAGATACGCTCAACCGGATAGTCGGACAGGTAGCCGTAGCCGCCCAGGGTCTGGATCGCCACGGTGCAGATCGCCTCGGCAGTTTCCGAGGCGAATAATTTGGCCATGCAGGCGGCCTCCAGCGCCGGTTTGCCGTCGGCTTTCAGGCGCGCAGCATGGAGAATCAATTGACGGGCGGCTTCCAGCTTGGTTTTCGCCTCGACCAGTCGGAAGCCGACGGCCTGGAACTCCAGGATGGATTGGCCGAAAGCCTGCCGGTCGCGCGCGTAGCCGATGGCATAGTCCAGCGCCGCGCGCGCCATGCCGACCGCCTGGGCCGCGATACCGATACGGCCTGACTCAAGGGTGGATAGTGCGATGCGATAGCCCTCGCCCTCGGCGCCGATGCGCTGGTCCTCGGACAGTTCCATGTCCTCGAACAGCAGCGCGCAGGTTTCAGACGCCTTCTGGCCAAGCTTGTCCTCGGTCCGCGCGATGATGTAGCCCGGCGTACTTTTATCGACGACGAAGGCGGAGATACCTTTCTTGCCGGCTGTCGGATCGGTCACCGCGAAGATCACCGTACTGCCGGGAATGCTGGCGCTGCTGATGAACTGCTTGGCGCCGTTGACGATGTAGCGGTCGCCCTTCCTAACCGCGCGGGTGCGAAGGTTGGCAGCGTCCGACCCGGCCTGCGGCTCGGTCAGCCCGAACGAACCGACATGCTCGCCCCGCGCCAGTGGCCGCAGCCATTTATCCTTCTGGGCGGAGGTGCCGTATTTCTCAATCACGATGCAGGTCGGCGAGTTGTGCACCGACACGAGCGTGGAGACCGAGCCGTCGCCGGCGGCGATTTCCTCCAGCAGCAGCGCGTAGGTGACAGGGTCGATCTCCGAACCGTCCCATTCGGCCGAGGTGGTGGCGCCAAGAAAGCCGAGCTCGCCCATCTCGCGGATGATTTCCGGCTCGATCCTCTTCTCCGCTTCGCGTGCGGCGGCACGCGGCGCCAGGCGATCGGCGGAGAACCGCCGCGCCATCTCGATGACCAGGTTGTCGCCGCCGAAGCTGGTGTAGTCGGGCATGTCTTTTCCTATTCGGCGGCATGGAGCACGGCTGCCCGGTCAAGCTCGGCCAGCATTTTCTCCCGCTGCGCCATGGCGGTTTCGCGGTTGGCATCCTTCACCGGACCGAAGCCGCGGATCAGGTCAGGCAACTCGGCCAATCCGATGGCGGCGTCAAGATTGCTCGGGTCAAGCTTTTGCGCCACCAGCTGCATATCGGCCTCGTACTGGCCTATGAGGGCGAGTTCCGATCGACGTTCGGCCTGATACCCAAACAAATCGAAAATGCTGCCGCGCAGAACGCGGCCATGGCGCAGCAGCCGGAACAGCGGCAGGGCAAAGTTGCCGGAAATCCGGATCTTCTTTCGCCGTCCGGTCAGCGGATCCATCCTGGCGACGATCGGCGGCGACAGATGGAACACGGCGCCAGGTCCGTAGCTGGTGCCGGTGTGCAGGCGCGCGACCTCATACTCGTCCTTGATCGCCATCGCGCGGTAGAAGCCCTCGGCCGCGGCGCGTGACAATTTTCCGGGCGCGCCGAAAACCTGGGTCTCGCGCGCAACAATTTGTTCGACCGCAAGACGATAGCGACGGGCGTAGGCGTTGCTTTGGTAGGCAACCAATGCCGCGGCCCGATGGTCGATCAAGCCCTCCAGCGTTGCCGGAGGTGCGGGTTCAGCATCGCCCAATATTTCCGCTGCCAGTTCCGGCCTGGCGGCCAGGATGCGGCCCCATTGGAAAGCGCGAACGTTGGTCGCGACCGCGGCGCCGTTAAGCTCAACGGCACGCAGGATCGCCGCCTCGTGCACCGGCAGCAGCCCGTGCTGGTAGGCGATGCCGAGGTAGAGCGTATTCATCGCCTGGGCGTTGCCAAACAGTCGTTCCGCCAGCCGCACGCCGTGCAGGTAAATCGAATTCTTCGCCGACGTAGTACGCTCGATAACCCGGCGATGCAGCCCGGCATCGATCACCAGCCTAGGATCGCGCTTGAAGGAGGCGGTGGCGGCGAGATCGAGGTTGCCGATCACCGTCGCCCCGGCGCCACAGCGCTCGAGTACGCCAGCGCTGGCGGCCACCGCGAGATCGGCCGCCAACATCATGTTGGCGCTGCCGAGGGGAATGCGCACGACGTCCAGCCCGCCGCTATCAGCGATCTGCACGTGGGACACCACCGCGCCATTCTTCTGCGCCAATCCGGCGAAATCGAGGGTGGAAACCTGCCGCGACTCCAGCTGGGCCGCCATTGCCAGGATCGCGCCGGAGGTTACCACGCCACCGCCGCCGATGCCGGCAAACAACCCGCGCCAGGGCAGGGGGGCCAATGCCGGCACCGTCAGCCCGGCCACGAGCTCGGCTTCCCGTTCCTGCCAGCTGCGATCGGCGCCGGGCGCGCGAGGTGGTCCGGGAATGGTGACGAAGCTGGGGCAAAAGCCTTTCAGACACGAAAGATCAACGTTGCAGCTGCTCGGGTTAATCCGCCGCTTGCGGCCGAACACGGTGTCCACCGGCTCGATCGCGATGCAGTTGGACTGTTTCGAGCAATCACCGCAATTCTCGCAGATCGCCTCGTTGATGATGACGCTCTGGCTCGCCTCGGCGATTTTTCCGGATTTACGCCGCCGGCGGGTTTCGGTGGCGCAGACCTGGTCGTAGATGATGGCGCTGACGCCAGCGTAGTCGCGAAGCTCACGCTGCACCGCGTCGAGTTCCTCACGTGGATGACGGGTCGTGCCAGCCGGCAGTTCGGCCGCTTCCGGCAGCCGGTCAGCATTGTCGGCCACCACCGCAAGCCGCAAAACACCCTCAGCGGCAAGCTGGGCGGCGATCTGTGGAACGGTGTAGGCTCCCTCGGCCGGCTGGCCGCCGGTCATCGCCACGGCGTCGTTGTATAGCAGCTTGTAGGTGATGCGGGCCTTGGCCGCGACCGCCTGGCGCACTGCGAGAATACCGGAATGGGTGTAGGTGCCGTCACCCAAGTTGGCGAACAGATGCGGTGTGTCGGTGAATGGCGCCACGCCGATCCAGGTGCAGCCCTCGCCGCCCATTTGGGCGAACGTGCGAGTCTGATTGCTGTCGTCCATCGCCATGAAGTGGCAGCCGATGCCTGCCGAAGCGAAGCTGCCCTCCGGCAATTTGGTTGAGGTGCCGTGCGGGCAGCCGGCGCAGAATGCTGGCGCGCGGCGCAGCAGGCCGGCCGGGCGCACGGGAATCGGTGGTGCCGGTGGCTCGGCAACGTTCAGCCCGGCATCTCGAAACAGCCGGGTCATCGCACTGCCGACAATCTCCGGCGACAACTCCATCACCGCCGGCAGCAGCGGCGCGCCATTCAGGTCGGTCTTGCCGACGATCCCGGGCCGTTGGTCGGCCGGCATGTTGTAGAGCGCGTCGCGGATCTGGTTCTCAACAAACGAGCGCTTCTCCTCGACCACCAAAAGCAGCTTTTTGCCGCGCGCGAAGTCTCGAATGCTTTCAGCATCGATCGGCCAGCTCAAACCGATCTTGCGCATCGCCAATTGCGAATGGCCGATCAGGTCGGTCATCGCCAGAGCGCGCATCGCATCCTCATGCGCCCGCCCGACCGTGACGATGCCGATCGGCGCGTCGGCGCTACCGAACACGTCGCGGTCGATCCGGTTGGCCCGCGCCCAGGGTCCGACCGCCGGAATGCGCTCCTCCATCACCCGGCGTTCCAGCTCCGCCCGGTCGCCCGGGTGGTGCAGGGTGAAATCGATGTTCAGCCCATGCGGCGGCAATACCAGGTCCGGCCGCGCGAAGGCGCGCTCCGAGCGCATCACCACGCTGGCCGCCTGTTCGGCGGTCTCGGCGGTCGTCTTCAGCGCCACCCACAGGCCGCAAAATCGAGAAAGCGCGATGCCAGCCAGGCCGAAGTCCAAAATATCCTGCACCGATGCCGGGTTCAGCACCGGAATCATCACGCCCTGGAAGATCTGCTCGGTCTGATGCGGATAGGTCGATGAATGCGCCGAGTGGTCGTCGCCCGACACCGCCAGCACGCCGCCATGCCTCGCCGTGCCCATCATGTTGGCGCAGCGGAACGCGTCGGCCGAGCGGTCGACCCCCGGCCCTTTGCCATACCAAAGCCCGAACGCGCCATCGACGGTCTGGCCGGGGAAGGCCTCTATCTGCTGGCTGCCGAAGATCATCGTCGCCGCGAGGTCCTCGTTGACCCCTGGCTGGAACCGGATGTTGTGTGACTCGAGCAGTTTCTGCCGCCGCCACAACTCGCGGTCCAGCCCGCCGAGCGGCGATCCGCGATAGCCGGAAACGAAGCCGCCGGTGTTCAGCCCGGCCGCCATGTCGAGCCGCTTCTGCTCCAGCAGCACCCGCACCATCGCCTGGATGCCCGACAGCAGCACCGGCGTGTCGAAGTCGGAAAACCGGCTCTCCAGCGAGACGGCGGCGAATGGTCCGGCAGCCGGAGGAATACCAGTGTCCATGCGCGTATCTCCTGAAACGGCGGTCCGGCAGCCTGGACCTATCCTATCTCATCAACAACGGTGGACATAAGATGGGGCTAGACGGGCTGACGCGCAATTACGCGGCCCGCCACCAGGACAGGAGTATTCGATGGACGTATCTGGAAACCTGCCGGAAGATTTTGCGGCGGCGTTGGTCGCGGGCATGCCCGATGCGGTCATCTACGCCGATTCCGCCGGCATCATCCGATACTGGAATGAGGCTTCTACCCGCGTCTTCGGTTTTTCCGAGGCGGAGGCGCTGGGTGCCTCGCTCGATCTCATAACGCCGGAAAGCCTGCGCGCCCGGCATTGGCTCGGCTACCATGAGACCATGCGAACCGGCGTGACGCGGTACGGCGACGGCCAGTTGCTGGCGGTGCCGGCGTTGCGGGCGGACGGCACGCGCATCTCGATCGAGTTCACCATCCGGCCGTTCGCCGATGCCAACGGCCGAATGGTCGGGGTGGCCGCCGTCATGCGGGACGTAACCGCCCGGTTCGAGGAACTTAGAACCTTGCGGCGCCAGATTGCTTCAGGCGCGGCGGAGCATCAGACTCAGGCCGAGCGTGGCGCCGCCGAGTAGCAGCAGGTTTGCGAGTTCCGGAATATTCTGCACGCTGAAGACGAATTCGAATCCAATTGGGCCCTTTCGGGTCTCTCAGCCGTGTCCACTGCCTGGGAAAGGGTCGCCCAACCCGATCTCTGGTGCGAACCGCCGGTTTGCCGCATCGTACTTTAGCCGCATCCTTTAGGCGCATCGTATTTGCCGTATCGTATCGGAACAGTGAGGGGAAGCCATGAACAATGCCGTTCTGATCGAAAGCCGGCCAGGCTATCGGGTGATCACGCTCAATCGCCCCGATAAGCTGAACGCCTTCAGCCCCGCCCTGCATGCCGGCATGGTGGCGGCGCTCGACATCATCGAGGCCGATGCGGACTGCCGCGCAATTCTGCTCACCGGGGCCGGGCGGGCGTTCTGCTCGGGGCAGGAACTTGGCGAGGAAGTGCTGCCCGAGCCGGACGGCACGCCGCGCGACATCGGACCGATCCTCGATCGCTGGCACCCGGTCATCCTGCGCCTGCGCGCGCTGCCGATGCCGGTGGTCTGTGCCGTCAACGGCGTCGCCGCCGGTGCCGGCGCCAGCCTGGCGCTGGCCTGCGACTTGGTGCTCGCCGCGAAAACCGCGCGCTTCATCCAGTCCTTCGTCAAGATCGGCCTGGTGCCCGATTGCGGCGGCAGCTTCTTCCTGCCTCGGCTGATCGGCGACGCCCGCGCCCGCGCCGCGTTCATGCTGGGCGAACCGGTCGGCGCGGAGCAGGCCGCCGCCTGGGGTATGATCCACCGCGTGGTCGAGCCCGGCGAACTGATGACCGAGGCGGAAAAGCTTGTTGCCCACCTGTCCACCCAACCGACCGGGGCGCTGGCCAGGATCAAGCGGCAGCTCAGCGCTACCGCAACCAACGACCTGGCCTCCCAGCTCGACCTTGAACGCGAACTGCAACGTGAGGCCGGGCGCGGCGCCGATTTCCTGGAAGGGGTCGCCGCATTCCAGGTCAAGCGCCCGCCGGTATTCACCGGCCGGGGCTGACAGTGCCCAAGCCGACAGTACACGACATGCTCGCCCGCGCCTGTGCGGATGCGATGCTGGCCGCCGACCGCGCCACTCCCGGCCTCGGCATGACCCTGGAATCGGTCGCCGCCGGCCATGCGGTCATCACCATGCCGGTCCGGCCGGACATGCTGAACGGGCTGGGAATTTGTCATGGCGGCTTCATCTTCAGCCTCGCCGACAGCGCGTTCGCCTTCGCCTGCAACAGCTACGGCGACCAGGCCGTGGCGCAGCGCTGCGATATCCAGTTCCTCCGTCCGGCCGCCATCGGCGAAACGCTGCGTGCGGCCGCGGTCGAGCGCACGCGCTCTGGCCGGACAGGGCTGTTCGACGTTCGCGTCACCGGCGCGGACGGAACCATCGTCGCCGAGTTCCGTGGCCAGAGTCGCACCACGGGCAAGCGTTTTTTCGAGCCGGGCGACGAACCCTGCCCGGCGTCCAAACCGGCGGTGCCCTTTAGGGGTTCGGCGAAGCGGGTCTCAGCTGATCGCGAATGCCTTCCGTAGGGGGTATTTCGGGCCACGGCCAGATATGGTCTTGTGCTTTCAACCCGGGAGAAAAATCCATGAAAGCCGCCGTACTCTACGAAGCGCACCAGCCGCTGGTGATCGAAAACGTCGATGTCGCCAAGCCCAAGCGCCGCGAGATTCTGGTCCGCACCTCGTATGCCGGCCTCTGCCACAGCGATCTGCATTTCATGGAGGGGCTGTATCCGTGCCCGGTGCCGATGATCCTCGGCCATGAATCCTCGGGTATCGTCGAGCAGGTCGGCGAGGACGTCACCTACGTCAAGCCGGGCGACCACGTCGTCACCTGCATCTCGGTGTTCTGCGGCCAGTGCTCGCAATGCGTCACCGGCCACCCGAACCTGTGCGAGGACACCGAGGTCAAGATGCTGCCCGGCGCCGCGCGGCGTTACTCGATCAGCGGCAAGGTGGTGAACCAGTTCGCCAACCTGGCCTCGTTCGGCGAGCAGATGCTAGTCCACGAGAACGCGGTGGTGAAAATTCGCGACGACATGCCGCTCGATAAAGCCTCGATCATCGGCTGCGCTGTCATCACCGGCGTCGGCGCGGTGTTCAACAACGCAAAGGTCGAGCCCGGCACCGATGTCGCGGTGATCGGCTGCGGTGGCGTAGGCCTGTCGGCGATCAATGGCGCGGCACTGGCCGGCGCCGGCCGCATCATTGCCATCGACACGCTGCAATCAAAGCTCGAGCTGGCGCTCAAGATGGGTGCCACCCATACCATCAACGCCTCGAACGTCGATCCGGTGGCGATGGTCAAGGAGCTTACCGGCGGTGGCGTGCACTACGCCTTCGAGGCATTGGGCATGAAGCTGACGGCCGAGCAGTCGTTCTACATGCTGCGCGCTGGCGGCACCGCGACGATCATCGGCATGGTGCCGTTCGGTGTGAAGATCGAGCTGCACGGTTTTGATTTCCTGCGCGAGCGCAAGATCCAGGGCACCTCGATGGGCGGCAATCGGTTTCGCGTCGACATGCCGCGGCTGATTGAGTTTTACCGTCAGGGCAAGCTGCATCTGGATCATATGATTACCGGGCGGATTAAGCTGTCCGAGATCAACGAGGGCTTTGCCGCGTTGAAGTCCGCGGCGCCGGTGCGGCAGTTGATTGATTACGCAGCGAGCTAGAAGGCGGGGGCTCTGCCCCTCGACCCCGCGAAGGGTCTAGTCCCTTGTAACTCTCCTACTTAAGTCGGGTAGGTCCAGGAGCGCTTCTCCTGGCGGGGTACGGGGCAGAGCGCCATCCTCGCTTCCTAAAGGAGCCATCCATGGACTTCAGCTTCACGCCCGAGCAGCAGCAGATCCGCGAGGAAATGCTGAAACTCTGCTCCAAATTCAACGACAGCTATTGGCTCGAACGCGACCGCACCGCGACCTTTCCCGAGGATTTCTACCGCGCCTGCGCCGACGGCAACTGGCTCGGAATCGCCATGCCGGAGGCCTATGGCGGCGCCGGGCTGGGCATCACTGAGGCGGCGCTGATGGTCCAGGCGATCGCCGAATCAGGCGCCGCGATGTCAGGCGCGTCGGCCGTTCATATAAACATCTTCGGCCTCAACCCGGTTGTGTGCACGGCACCGAGGCGCAGAAGCAGCGCATGCTGCCGCCACTGATCCAGGGCCGCGACAAGGCCTGCTTCGGCGTGACAGAGCCGGATGCCGGGCTGAACACGACGGAGATAAAGACCAAAGCGGAAAAAAAGGGCGACCGCTACGTCATTACCGGTCAGAAGATCTGGACCTCGACCGCGCAGGTCGCCAACAAAATACTGCTGCTCGCCCGCACCACGCCGAAGGACCAGGTCAAGCGCCGGTCGCACGGTTTGACGCTGTTCTACACCGACCTCGACAAGACAAAGGCGGAGGTCCGGCTGATCCACAAAATGGGACGCCACGCGGTGGACAGCAACATGGTGTTCTTCGAGGGCATGGAGGTGCCGGAGGAGGATCGAATCGGCGAGGAGGGCGAGGGCTTTCGCGCCATTCTGCATGGCCTGAACCCGGAGCGCGTGCTGCTCGCCGCCGAGGCCACCGGGATTGGCCGCGCGGCGCTGGCGAAGGCAACCAAATACGCCCGCGAGCGCGTCGTGTTTGGTCGACCGATCGGTCAGAACCAGGGCATCCAGCACCCGCTTGCCAAGAACTGGGCGGAGTTGGAGGCCGCCGACCTGATGACCTTCAAGGCGGCTTACCTGTACGACACCGGCCGTGAATGCGGCGCTGAGGCCAATGCGGCGAAATACCTCGCGGCCGAGGCCGGATACCACGCCTGCGAGACAGCGGTGATGACGCATGGCGGCATGGGCTATGCCGAGGAGTACCATGTCGAACGTTACTTCCGCGAGTCGATGATCCCGCGCATAGCCCCGGTCAGTCCACAGCTTATCCTGTCGTACCTCGCGGAACGGGTGCTCGGGCTCCCGAAATCCTACTGAGCTACAGCCAGCCGCGCCTGCGGAACCAAAGCAGCGGCAGCACAGCGCTGCAGATGATCACCATCAGCGCCACAGGATAGGCGTAGTGGGAATGCAGCTCCGGCATGTTCTCGAAGTTCATGCCGTAGATGCTGGCGATCAGGGTCGGCGGCACGCCCACCGTGCCAACCACCGCCAGCACCTTGATGATGTGGCTTTGAGCGATGTTAATGAAGCCAAGTGTCGCGTCGAGAAGGAACTGCACCTTACTGTTCAGGTGCGCATCGAACTCCTTCAACGAGATCACGTCCTGGCGCAGTGTCTTTATCCGGGAGCGCAACTCGGCCGGGAAGGTCTCGGGTCCGGAGGAGCCGAGAAAGCCGATGATCCGGCCCATCACCATCAGCGTGTCATGAAGGCGGGAGACGAAGTCGCCGGTCAGGCTGATCTTCTGCAGCACTTCACGCAGCGCGCGGTTGTCCTCGCTCGGTCCGGTGGCGCCGGAATGCCGGCTGAACAGGTCGTTGGTGACGCGGTCCATGTCGTCACGGATCGCCTCCAGCTGATCGGCGATGCGGTCCACCAGCGCCTCCAGCAGGCTGACGAACACGTCGGCCGGCTTATGGTTGGAGGACTTGCGCAAGGTCTGCAGGAACCTGCCAAAACCTGGGATCTTGCCGAAACGGATGGTCACCAGCCGGTCCCTCGACAGCACGATGCCGACGATCGAGGAGGCGGCGACGCCGCGCTCACGCTCGATTACGACCGGTAGGCTGAGATAAAGCGTGTCGTCGCGTACCGAGATCCGCGAGGAGCTCTCGATTTCGGCCAACTCGTTGCGCGAAGCGATGTCGATGCCCGTGGCCGTGGTGATCATCTCGGTTTCGGCCGAGGTTGGGGATAGCAGGTCGATCCAGGGTCCCGCCGGCAAGGCCTGTCCGGGTGCCGCGGTTTCGAACGCATGGCCGTCGCAGTGCAGCACCCGCAGCATCTGTTTTCCTATGATCGTCTCGGCTTGGCTTTAGCAGACCAGGCGGTCGCGCGTTACCTTCGGCATATGACGCGGGGTTGCCAGCATCATCCGGCGCACACAGGATGATCCGTGAGCCGGAATGGCCGCCAACCAGGGGAGCCACGTGCATGGCCCGTATCAATCGCGCCATCGGGAATTTGTCGCGCGACCAGGCGATCTACTATTCCGGCCACCACACCGGCCACGTGCTGACCGCCGAACAGGGTCGGCAAGATGTTTCGACATGGGCCGACTACCTCAACATCGGCATGGAACACGGCGCCTTCGACATGCCGGGCCTAGCCGCCTACCTGCAAGGCATGAGGGCCGCCGGACCGACCCGTTCCGGCCACGCGACACCTGCCATCCTGGTCGAGGCGCCGGTTAACGGCACTGACGAGGCGAATGTCCGCCACAACGCCTGGCAGTTCCGCCAGATACTCGGGCGTGGCGTGCACGGCATTCTGCTGTGCCAGGCCGAACAGCCGGATGCTGTGCGCGCCTTCGTCGAATCGTGCCGCTATCCGCACAACCTCGCCGGCGTCGATTCCGGACTTCCAAGCCCGATTTCCCGGTTGTCCGGAGCGCGCCGTCCAGCGCCTGCCTCGGGGATGCTCGGCATCGGCACTCGTGGCCGTGGCTCAGAGACGACGGCGGCGGCGATCTGGGGCGTGTCGGAGGAGGACTATTTTCGCCTGGCCGATCCGTGGCCGCTCAATCCCGAGGGCGAGCTGCTGCTCGGCGTCAAGATCGAGAGTCCCGAGGGCATCGCCAACGTCGAGGCCATCCTGGCGACGCCCGGCCTTGGATTCGCCGAGATCGGCCCCGGCGACCTTGGCCTTTCGCTGGGTTATGTGAAGATGCTGGCGGTTCCCTACCCGCCCGAAATGCAGGCGGCACGCGACCGCGTGTTCGCGGCGTGCCGCGCCAACGGCATCGCCTTCCTGGAAGCCTGCACGCCGGAGAACATCGTGTCCCGGCTTGCCGAAGGCGTTCGGGTGATCGCCGGCAATATGGAAGCTACCGCAATGGTAGGGCGCCAGCATCAGGGCGCCCTATCCGCGCCGAACCCCCGACTTAAGTAACGAGTCACAGGGGTCTAGACCCTTGGCGGGGTATGGGGCAGAGCCCCATCCTTAAGCTTCTTCTTCAGGACCAAAATGCGAATAGAAATCCTCTGCACCGGCGACGAAGTCCTTACCGGCAAGATCGTCAACAGCAACTTCAGCTACATGGCCCAGAAGCTGGAGGACCACGGCCTATCGGTGGTCTGGGGCACCACGGTCGGCGATGACCGCGCCGATCTGCTGGAGGCGTTTCGCCTTGCCAGCGGCCGTGCCGACGCGGTCATCGTCAACGGCGGCTTGGGCCCGACGGTGGACGACCTATCGCAGGAGATCGCGGCCCAGGCGGCGGGGGTCGAGCTGGTGCTGCACGAGGAATGGTTGGCGAAGATGGAGGAATTCTTCTCCCGCCGATCCCGAAAAATGCCCGAGAACAACGTCAAGCAGGCGATGCTTCCGGCGACGGCGGAGTTCATCGACAACCCGATCGGCACCGCCTGCGGCTTTTCGCTCGACATCGGCAAGGCGAGGTTCTTCTTCACCCCGGGCGTGCCGCGTGAGCTGAAAAAAATGCTGGAGGAGCAGATCGTGCCGCGGCTGCTGGCGCGCGCCGGCATCCAGACTTCAATCTATTTGAAGCGGTTTCATTCCTATGGGCTCGGCGAGTCCCAAGTGGATAGCCTGCTATCCGGGCTCGAGGGTCTGGTGCCTGAAGGTGGGGTCAAACTCGGGTTCCGTGCCCATTATCCGCAATTGGAAACCAAGATCACCATCCGCGGCGCCGACATGAACGAGGTCAACCGAAAGCTGGCACCGGTCGAGCAGGCGGTGCGCGCCAGGCTCGGCAACTTCATCATGGGCGAGGACGACGAGACGCTGGAGGGCGTGGTGCTGGGCGCGCTGTCCAAAGGCGGCTCCACCCTGGCGCTGGCCGAGACATTTACCGGCGGCCAGGTCGCGGCCAGGCTGGCCCATCTGCCGGCGGCCGAGGGCGTGTTCCACCGCGGCATCGTCGCCCGCGACCGCGCCCAGCTGCAGGATGCGATCGGCATGGGCCATGTGCCAGCGAACGAGCCGCTCAGCCAGGAACTGACCGAGGCCTTCGCCCGCGCAGTGCGTGAGCAGGCCGGCGCCAGCCACTCGCTGGTGGTGCTGATCGACGTCGATGAGGGCGGTGACCGAATGGATTTCGGCGGCACCATTTGGATCGGCATCGCGACCGCGACGGGTGGCGCGTTCCGCCGCGCCCGCATCGTCGGCGGCCGCGAGTGGCTGCGGCTTGGCGCCGTTGAGCTGGCGATGGATTGCCTGCGCCGCTACCTCCTGGGCCTGCCGGTGGCCGAGCGGATCGACTTCGAAAAAGCCTGATGTCCGGCCGAACCGAAAGTGGCCACACGGTCGCGATCATTGGCGCCGGGCCGGCCGGCCTGATGGCGGCCGAGCGCCTCAGCGCCGCCGGTTGCGCAGTGACGGTCTACGACCGCATGCCGAGTGCGGGACGGAAACTTCTGATGGCGGGCAGGGGAGGGCTCAACCTCACCCACAGTGAGGCCTTGCCCGCGTTCCTGGCACGCTATGACCAGGCCGCGCCGTTTCTGTCGCCGGCCATTGACAGCTTTTCGCCGGCGGACCTGCGCGGCTGGGCCGATGCGTTGGGCCAGGACACGTTCGTTGGCAGCAGCGGCCGGGTGTTTCCGCGCTCGCTCAAAACCTCGCCGTTGCTGCGCGCCTGGCTGAGCCGGCTGATCGAACAGGGTGTCGAGTTCAGGTTCCGCAACGACTGGCTCGGCTGGGACAACGCCGGTAATCTGAGCTTCGACGGGCTGGATGGAGCGGAGCGCGCGGCGGCGGACGCGACGGTTCTGGCACTCGGCGGCGCAAGTTGGCCGCGTCTGGGCGCCAACGGTTCCTGGACCACGATCCTTGCGGCTCACGGCATCGATGTTTCGCCGCTGCGGCCGGCCAACTGCGGCTTCTGCGTAAGCTGGAGTGAGGTGTTTCGGGCCCGGTTCGAAGGCCAGCCTGTCAAAAACGTCGCCGTGCGCTTCGACGGGCGAGTCGCGCGCGGCGACTTCATTATTACCTCCTACGGCATCGAGGGCGGCGCCATCTACGCGCTGTCGGCCAGCCTGCGCGAGGCGATCGCGGCCAGCGGCGAGGTTATCGTGACCATCGATCTACGCCCCGACCTGGCGGAGTCGGCACTCGCCGATCGCCTGCGCGCCGTTCGGACCCGGGAAAGTGCGAGCAACCTGTTGCGTAAGGCGGCCAGCCTGCCGCCGGTCGCCATCGGCCTGTTGCGTGAGGCTGTCGGCGTTGTGCTTCCCCGTGACGCCTTGGGCCTCGCGGCCCTGATAAAGTCCGTGCCGTTAAGGCTGCTGGCGCCGCAGCCGCTGGACCGCGCCATTTCCTCCGCCGGCGGCATCGCCCTTCACGGCATCGATCGGCATTTCATGTTGCGCGCGAAAC
>JAYTTA010000406.1:0-4614 GCA_043745345.1 Acetobacteraceae bacterium
ACGACCTGGCGCCGGCAGCCGGCCCGGCGGATGATCTTGCGTGCACCCGCCAGCCGGTCGGCCATCGCCATCATGCCGCGCGCCGGCTTCAGCGGGTTACCGGGTGACACCATCAGCCAGACCTGGTCCAGCGCCAGTCGCGCCAACGCCATCTTCGCAACATGCAGGTGCCCGGCATGGGCGGGATTGAACGAGCCGCCGAGCAGCCCGACCCGCATCCGCCGCCGGTCGCCCCACACGGGGAGCGCATCCGCCAGTCTGTTCAGGGCCGCACCTGGCCGTCGCCGAGCACGACGTAGCGGTAGGTGGTGAGCTGCTCCAGCCCGACCGGGCCACGCGCATGGATGCGGCCCGTGGCGATGCCGATCTCGCCGCCGAACCCGAACTCGCCGCCGTCGCAGAACTGGGTCGAGGCGTTCCAAAGTGCCACGGCGCTGTCAACACCGGCTAGGAAGGTTGCCGCGACATCGGCGTCCTCGGTGACGATCGCGTCGGTGTGGCCACTGCCGTGGCGCGCGATGTGGGCCATCGCCTGATCGATGCCATCCACCACACCCACCGACAGCACCGCGTCGAGCCACTCGGTGTCGAAATCGGTGTCTATCGCTGCCGCAAGGTCAGGCAGGATCTCGCGGGCCGCTGCATCGGCACGGAACTCGCAGCCAAGCGCGCGCAGGTCGGCCACCAGCAGTGGCAGCAAAGCGGGTGCCGCCTCGCGGTCGATCAGCAGCGTTTCGGTGGCGCCGCAGACGCTGGTGCGGCGCATCTTGGCGTTGGCCAGGATCTTTCGCGCCATGTCCGGATCGGCGGCGGCATGGATATAGGTGTGGTTGAGCCCCTCGGCATGGGCCAGGACCGGGATCCTCGCCTCGCGCTGCACGCGCTCGACCAGGGATTTGCCGCCGCGCGGGATGATCAGGTCGATCGCCCCGGCAGCGCCGAGCATGGCGGCGACATAGGCACGGTCGGTGGAGGGCACGACCTGAACGCAGCCCTCGGGCAGTCCGGCGGCACGCAGCCCCGCCACCAGTGCGGTATGGATTGCGGTTCCGCTGTGAAAACTCTCGGAGCCGCCGCGCAGGATCACCGCATTGCCGGATTTGAGGCACAGCCCGGCGGCGTCGGCGCCGACGTTGGGCCGGCTCTCGTAGATCATGCCGATCACCCCGATCGGCGTCGCGATACGGCGAAAGCGCAACCCGTTGGGCCGGGTCCATTCGGCCAGAATACGGTCGAGCGGGTCCGGCAGGGCGGAAATATCCTCCAGTCCCTGCGCCATGGCGGCAACCCGGGCGGAGTCGAGCGCCAGCCGGTCGCGCAACGACACAGGCCCGGTGAATTCCTTGAGGTCGGCCTCGTTAGCCACGAGGATTTCGGCCTCAGCACTCCGCATCGCCGCTGCCATCGCCTGCAGCCCGGCGTCGCGCAGCGCCGCCGACGACCGCGCCAACTTGCGTGAAGCCTCCCGGGCCGCTGCCGTAGCGCGGTTGAAAAGATCACTGTCCATAGGCAACCCTACCAGCGGGCGGGCCGGTTGGAAACTTTCACTGGCGTTTATAGCAGCACTAGATCATCACGATGGATGATCTCGTCGCGGCCACGCCAACCGAGGATGGCCTCGATCTCGTCGGACCGGTGGCCGGCGATGCGCTCGGCGTCGGCACTGGCATAGGCGGACAGGCCGCGCGCCAGCAACGTGCCGTCAGCGCCGACCACCACCACCGGATCGCCGCGCTCGAAATTCCCGGCTACGGTGCAGACCCCAGCCGGCAGCAGCGACCGGCCGGCGGCCAGCGCACGCGCCGCACCGCCATCGACGCTCAGGGTTCCGAGCGGCGCCAGCGCCCCGGCGATCCAGCGTTTTCTCGACGTTCGTCCGTCCGGCGCCGCCAGGAACCAGGTGCACCGGCCGCCCTGCTCCAACGCCGCAATCGGGTTCGGGATGTGGCCGACGGCGATCGCCATGGCACAGCCGGCCTGGGTCGCGATCTGCGCGGCCGCCAGCTTGGTCCGCATCCCGCCCGAAGAGTAGCCCGGCGGCGGCTCCCCGCCCATCGCCTCGATCTCCGCCGTCATCACCGAAACCACGGGAATATGCTCGGCCGCCGGGTGGGTGCGCGGATCGGCGGTATAAAGGCCGTCGATGTCCGACAGCAGCAGCAGCTGGTCGGCCTGCATCATCTCGGCCACCCGGGCCGCCAGCCGATCGTTGTCGCCGAAACGGATCTCCGAGGTCGCGACGCTGTCGTTCTCATTGATCACCGGCACGCAGCCAAGGCCAAGCAGCGTGCTCAGGGTGGCGCGGGCATTCAGGTAGCGGCGGCGGTTCTCTGTGTCTTCCAACGTCAGCAGCAGCTGCGCGGCAACCAGGTCCTGTCCCGACAGGGCCACGCTCCAGGCCTGCGCCAGCCGGATCTGGCCAACCGCCGCCGCCGCCTGTTTTTCCTCAAGCCGCAGCCTGCGCCGGTTCAACCCAAGCGTACGTCGTGCCAGCGCGATGGCGCCGGAGGATACGACGATGACCTCGACCCCCCTGGCCCTAAGCACGGCGATATCGGCGGCGACCCCCGCTAGCCAGGCCTGGCGCGGCTCGGTGTCGTCGACCACCAGCGCGCTGCCGATCTTGACCACCAGGCGCCGCGCATCGGCCAAGGCTGGTAGGGTCATGGGAGCAAGATCACGCGGCGCGCGAGCGGCGTTGCTCGGTGACGGTGTTCTGCGCCGCGCGCAGCACCTCGGGCACGCCCTGTCCGGATACACCCGACATCAGCAGCACCGGGTGCCCAGAGGCCTTAGCCAGCGCGGCCTTTCGTGCCGTCGCCTCACGCGGGGTCATTGTGTCGGCCTTGTTCAGCACGATTATTTCAGGTTTGTCGGCCAGTCCGCCGCCATAGGCGTGCAGTTCCTCGCGCACCAGCCGCCAGGCACGTGCGACGTTGCCGGCGGCGCCGTCAACCAGGTGAACCAGCACCGCGCAACGCTCAACATGACCCAAGAAGCGATCGCCAAGTCCGGCGCCCTCATGCGCACCCTCGATCAGCCCGGGAATGTCGGCCAGGACAAATTCTTCCGTAGCCGAAAGCCGCACCACGCCAAGCTGCGGGTGCAGCGTGGTGAACGGGTAGTCGGCGATCTTCGGCCGTGCCGCCGATGACGCTGCGAGGAAAGTCGATTTGCCGGCGTTCGGCAGGCCGACCAGGCCAACGTCGGCGATCAGCTTGAGCCGCAGCCAGACCCAGCGCTCCGCACCCGGCCAGCCGACGTCGGCACGGCGCGGCGCCCGGTTGGTTGAACTCTTGAAATGCGCGTTGCCGTTGCCGCCATCGCCGCCGCGCAGCAACGTGACCTCCTTGCCGGTCACATCCATGTCGGCGAGCAGCGTTTCATTGTCGTCGGCCAGGATCTCGGTGCCGATGGGAACCGAGATCACCACGTCGTCGGCGCCCGCCCCGGTGCGGTCCGAACCCGCACCGTTGCCGCCCTTGCGAGCACGGAAATGCTGGGTGTAGCGGAAGTCGATCAGCGTGTTGAGGTTTTGCACGGCAACGAAGATGACATGGCCGCCGCGGCCGCCCTTGCCGCCGTCGGGACCGCCATACTCGATGAATCGCTCCCGCCGGAAAGCGATCACGCCGTCGCCGCCGTCGCCGGAGCGGAGATAGATTTTCGCCTGGTCTAAGAATTTCATGAGCTTTTACCACAAGATAAGGATGGGACTCCGCCTCAAACCCCGCCAGGAGAAGCGCTCGTGGACCCGCCTGACTAAGTAGAAGGGTTCGAAGGGGCGTTTGCCCTATTGCGGGTTTGGGCAGAGCCCGATCTTTTTGCCTACGGCGTTAGGGGCTTGAACGAAAACAGGGGCCAGCTGGCGCCGACCCCCATATCCGACGCGATAGTGTCGGTCAGCCTACTCGGCGGCGGCCTGCTGCGGCGCCACCGAGACATGCACCCGGCCTTCAGCCTTGTGATGGTACTCGACGTGCCCGTTGATCAGCGCGAAGATCGTGTGATCCTTGCCGAGCCCGACATTAATGCCCGGCTTCCAGCGCGTGCCGCGTTGGCGCAGGATGATGTTGCCGGCAATCACGCTCTCGCCGCCATACTTCTTTATGCCAAGGCGACGGCCCTCGGTATCGCGGCCGTTGCGTGAGGAACCGCCTGCTTTCTTATGTGCCATCTTGGTTTCTCCTGCTCAGGCGGCGTTGATTTCCGACACCCGCAACACGGTGACGTGCTGGCGGTGGCCGTTGCGGCGGCGGCTGTTCTGCCGGCGGCGCTTCTTGAAGATGATCACGGTGTCGAGCCGGTCCTGCGCGATCACGGTGGCGGTGACGCTGGCACCGAGCACCGTGGGCGCGCCGATCGTCATAGTGCCCTCGCCGCCGACCGCCAGCACGTCGGTGAAGGTGATGGTCGAGCCCGGCTCGGCCTCCAACTTCTCCACCTTGAGCAGGGTATTCGGCATGACGCGGTATTGTTTCCCGCCGGTGCGGATTACTGCGAACATCGTTGTGGCATCCTGTAGCTCGGCCAATATCGGCCTATCGGACCCGCTAGCCTGCGGATATCTGTGATCTGTCGCCCGAGCGCATTGCTGACTGCCGACGTTCAGAA
>JAYTTA010000407.1:0-4606 GCA_043745345.1 Acetobacteraceae bacterium
AGCTAATCGACGAGCGCCGAACCAGTTCCGCCAAGGTTGGCGTTCGGGTCCTGAATGCTAATCGAGACACGACCACCGCACGTGCAACCGCGCATCAAATGCGCTACTTCTAAGGGATGACGATACCGCTTCGCTGGCTTGAAGATGACCAGGCCGAAGCGCACACACTTGCGGTGGCGATCCCTGAGGCAGATGCCGATCCACGAATCGTGCCGTATGGCAAGTGCATGCGTGGTTGTTGCGGCTTGCGGCTGGTGAGTTCGACATGCCACTGCCAAAACCGCGCTAAGTAGCGGCCGGCTTGCCCTGAATGGCGGCCTTGTCCGATAAGACGCGCACCGAAAAACTGGGAAAGCGTGCATGGCCGGCCACAGCCAGTTCAAGAACATCATGCACCGCAAGGGTGCGCAGGATGCCAAGCGGGCACGGCATTTCGCCAAGCTGATCCGCGAGATCACTGTCTCGGCCCGGGCCGGCCTGCCCGATCCCGCGACCAATCCGCGGCTGCGCACCGCGATGGCCGAGGCGCGGGTGGCCAACATGCCGCGCGACACCATCGAGCGTGCCGTGAAGAAGTCCGCCGGCGCGGGGCAGGGCGACGATTATTCAGAGGTCCGCTATGAGGGCTACGGCCCGGCTGGCGTTGCCGTTATCGTCGAGGCGCTGACCGACAACCGCAACCGCACCGCCTCGGCGCTGCGCTCCGCCTTTGCCAAGAACGGTGGGGTGCTTGGCGAGACCAACTCGGTTTCGTTCCTGTTCAACCGGCTTGGCGTGGTGCGCTATCCGGCCGCCGCCGCCAGTGCCGACGCCATGCTGGAAGCCGCCATCGAGGCCGGCGCCGAGGATGTCGAGAGCGATGCCGACGCCCACGAGATTACTTGTCCGATCGAGGACTTCTTTGCTGTGCGCGATGGATTGGAAGCGCGCTTCGGTCCGTCCGAGCAGGCAAAATTCGATTGGCGCCCGACAATGTCGATCACGCTCGACGAGGACCGCGCGCGGTCGTTGCTGAAACTGCTCGATGTGCTGGAGGACGATGACGACGTGCAGAATGTCTACGCCAACTTCGAGATCCCTGAAGAAATCGTTGGCAAGCTGTCGGCCTGACCGTCAGAGTCCGGGGCGAATCGCGAATTGGATAAATTGGCATGGCTCGGCTGGCGAGTGTTCTGATCCTCGGCATCGATCCGGGGCTGCGCTTTACTGGCTGGGGCATGATCGAGGCCGACGGCAACCGGCTGCGCCACATCGCCGACGGCGTGATCGCGACCGAGAACACCGACAGCGTGCCGCTGCGCTTGAAAGCGCTGCATGATGCGCTGACCTTGCTGATGGAGAAGTTCCGCCCCGAGGAGGCGGCGGTCGAGGAGACCTATGTGAACCGCAACGGCGCCGCCACCCTGAAACTCGGCTATGCCCGCGGCGTTGCGCTGTTGGCGCCGGCGCTGATCGGCATTCCGGTGCTCGAATATGGCGCGATGCGGGTGAAGCAATCCGTCGTCGGAACCGGTGCCGCATCGAAGGACCAGGTCCAGATGATGGTTCGTCGGCTTCTGCCGGGCGCTACCCTGCGGCGGGCAGACGCGGCCGACGCGCTGGCGGTGGCGATCTGCCACGCGCATTACCGCTCGACCAACTTGGTGTGGGCCGTTGCGTGAGGCGCAGCAAGGCCAGGGCTCTGCCCTGGACCCGCAAAGGGGTAGTCGCCCCTTTGAACCCCCTTTCTTAGTCAGGCGGGTCGCGAAGCGCTTCTCCTGGCGGGGTTTGGGGCAGAGCCTCATGCTACCTGAATGATCGGCAAGCTGACCGGTAAGATCGACACTATCTCCGATGGCAGCTGCCTGATCGACGTGGGCGGCGTTGGCTACCTGGTCCAGGCCTCCAGCCGCACGCTGGGCAATCTGTCGCCCGGCACCGTGGCGCTGCTGATCGAAACGCATGTCCGCGAGGATGCTATTTTATTATACGGCTTTTCCGATCCGGCGGAGCGTGATTGGTTCCGGCTGTTGACCACTGTCCAGGGCGTCGGCGCTCGGGTGGCGCTTGGGCTGCTGTCGGCGCTGTCGCCGCGTGACCTGGTGTCGGCCATCGCCAACTCCGACCGCGCCAGCCTGACGCGAGCGCCGGGGGTTGGCGCCAAGTTGGCTATCCGGATTCTTTCCGAACTGCGCGACAAGGCGGGGGCGATGCCGTTGGGGATCGGCTTCAGCCTGCCGCCGCCGCTGCCGGCGGGGGTTGCCGAGGACGTGCTGTCGGCGTTGATCAACCTGGGTTACCGGAGGCCCGAGGCGCAGGCCGCGGTGGCGCGGGTGATCGAGCGTCTGGGGCCCGATGCCGGGCTGGATGCTGTTGTGCGGGATGCGCTCAAGGAGCTTGGGCGATGAGCGACCGGGAGATTTCGGCGACAAGGGGCGAGGAGGATGCCGGTGAGGCTAGCCTGCGGCCGCAGACGCTGCGGGAATTCATCGGCCAGCGGGCGAGCCGGGAGAATCTTCGCACCTTCATCACCGCGGCGAAAAACCGCGGCGAGGCCATGGACCACGTGCTGCTGCATGGGCCGCCGGGGCTGGGCAAGACCACCTTGGCGCAGATCGTCGCGCGCGAACTGGGGGTCGGGTTCCGTGCGACGTCCGGCCCGGTCATCCAGCGGGCGGGGGACCTGGCGGCGATCCTGACCAATCTCCAGCCCAAGGACGTGCTGTCCATCGACGAGATTCACCGGCTGCAGCCGGCGATCGAGGAAATCCTCTATCCGGCGATGGAGGATTTTCAGCTCGACCTGATCATCGGCGAGGGGCCGGCGGCGCGCAGCGTGCGGATCGATCTTTCACCCTTTACACTGGTCGGCGCCACCACGCGGGCCGGGCTGCTGGCGACGCCGTTGCGCGACCGGTTCGGCATTCCCCTGCGGCTGATCTTCTACACGCCGGCGGAGCTGGAGCTGATTGTGGCGCGCGGCGCCGAGAAGCTGGGGTTTCGGTTGACCCAGGATGGCGCGGCCGAAATCGCCAGGCGCTCGCGCGGCACGCCGCGGATTGCTGGGCGGCTGCTGCGCCGGGTGCGCGACATCGCCGCCGTCGAGGGCAGTGATCCGGTCGATCGCGCGGTGGCGGACGCTGCCTTGATGCGGTTGGAGGTCGATCGGATTGGCCTGGATGCGATGGACCGGCGCTACCTGCGCCGAATCGCCGAGCATCATGCCGGCGGCCCGGTCGGCGTCGAGACCCTGGCCGCCGCCTTGGCCGAGGCGCGCGACACGCTGGAGGACGTAATCGAGCCCTATCTGATCCAGGAGGGGCTGATCCTGCGCACCAGCCGCGGCCGGATGTTGGGCGAGCCGGGCTGGCGGCATCTTGGGCTCAAGCCGGTCTCGGCGTCGCTGCAGCCGGACCTGCTGAACCTTGCGGACGAGACGTGACGCCCCACCGCTACCGGCTGCGGGTCTATTTTGAGGACACCGACGCCGGCGGCATCGTCTACCACGCCAACTATTTTCGATATGCCGAACGCGCCCGCACCGAGGCGCTGCGAGATGCCGGCATTCCGCATTCCGAGCTGGTTCGCGATTTCGGTCAAATGTTCGTGGTGCGGCGCGGCGAAATAGACTATCTGCGGCCTGCGAGATTGGATGAGGTTCTGACTGTAGTGACCGAACCGATCTCGATTGGCGGCGCGTCGCTCATGCTGCGTCAGGATTGCCGGAATGCGGATGGAGAGAACTGCGCGCGGCTCGTGCTGCGTTTGGCTTGCGTTACCATTGGCGGCTTGCGCGCGGATGGCGCCGCCGATATGCCCCGCCCGGCCAAGCTGCCGCCACGCTGGCGGGCCGGCCTGCTTGCGATGATGGCACCCACCGGCCCGCCATGATGGCGACGTAATATTCCTGGACATTCGCCTTCGAAATTTGGCGACTTTAAAATTTGGCTGGGCGGATAGGAGAGTGCGTTGGATCGGACTGTGGATGCGGTGAACTTGGCGGCCGGCGCCGGCGACCTGTCGCTGTGGGGCCTGTTCACCCAGGCCGACATCGTCGTCAAGATCGTCATGCTGATGCTGATCGCGGCCAGCGTCTGGGTCTGGGCGATCGTGTTCGAGAAGATCTCCAGCCTGCGCCGGGCCAACCGCGAGGCGGACGGGTTTGAGGACCGGTTCTGGGCCGGCGGCAGCCTGGATGAGATGTACGACAATGAGGGCGTCAAGCCGGCGCATCCGATGGCGGCGGTGTTCGGGGCGGCGATGAGCGAGTGGCGGCGCAGCTCGCGCAACCCGGCGCACGACCCGACCCGGGCCGGCGTGCGCGATCGTGTCGACCGTGCCGCCGGCGTGACCATCCAGCGCGAGATGGACCGGCTGGAGCGGTGGATGGTGTTTCTGGCCTCGGTCGGCTCGACGGCGCCGTTCATCGGGCTGTTCGGCACCGTGTGGGGCATCATGCACAGCTTTTCCGCCATCGCCGCGATGCACAACACCAACCTGGCGGTGGTGGCACCGGGCATCGCAGAGGCGCTGTTCGCGACCGCGGTTGGGCTGGTCGCGGCCATCCCGGCGGTGATCGCCTACAACAAGTTCAGCTCCGACCTTGCCCGCTATGCGACAAGGCTGG
>JAYTTA010000408.1:0-4605 GCA_043745345.1 Acetobacteraceae bacterium
CTGCCCCTTGGCGGGTTTGGGCAGAGCCCCATTGCTTTCTTGCCTACGGCGTTCAGCAGGAATCACCCAATGCGACAGATGAACCTGATTGGCTTTCTCCAGGCGCAGAACTGCACTCAGATGCCGAGTTCGTGGCGTCATCACGAGGCGGCGCCGGACTTCATGACGGCCGGGTATTACCGCAGCATCGCCCGCATTCTGGAGGCGGGGAAATTCCAGATGGGGTTTTTCGACGATCGCCTGGCGATGCCCGACATCTATGGCGCCGACCATGCCCACACGGTCGAGAACGGCATTCGCTGCGTCAAGCTCGATCCGGTCACCACCTTGATGGCGATGGGGATGGCAACGGAAAAGTTGGGTCTGGGCGCCACCTGCAGCACGACCTACTACGAGCCGTTTCACGTCGCGCGTTTGTTTTCGACTTTGGACATGATGACCGACGGCCGGGCCGCGTGGAACGTCGTCACCTCGATGAACGACAGCGAGGCGATGAATATGGGACGGCTGGAGCATCCCGAGCACGATCTGCGCTACGACCGCGCCGACGAGTTTCTGGAGGTCGTGCTTGGGCACTGGGACAGTTGGGAGGACGGAGCGATCGTTCTGGATCGCCAGAACAATATTTTTGCCGCGCCGGAGAAGGTACACCGGCTGGATCACATCGGAGAATATTTCCGCTCGCGCGGGCCGTTTACCGTGCCGCGCACGCCACAGGGCCATCCGGTGATCATCCAGGCCGGATCGAGCGGCCGTGGAAAAAAGTTCGCGACGCGGTGGGCCGAGGTGATTTTCACCGCCTACCGCGACATCGCCGGCGGCCAGCGGGATTACGCGGCGCAGAAGCAGGCGATCGCGGACGCCGGGCGTGACCCGGACGCCGTCAAGATCAGCCGGCTGACCTACACCGTCGCTGCCGAAACTCGCGCCGAGGCCGAGGACAAGATGGCGGTGATCGAACGCGACTACCGCGAGATCGATGGGTTGTCGCTGTTGTCGGAAGTTCTGAACTACGATTTCTCGAAGAAGGCGATCGATGAGCCGTTCACCGCCGAGGAGCTGGACGGCATGTCCGGCAGCCAGGCGACGCGCGACCGGGTGATTTCCGCCAGCGGCAAGCCTAACCCGACAACGCGCGATTTCCTGCATCTTACGCAGCGGGCCAAACCGCATGATGCGCTGGTCGGCGGCGCGCGCGAGATCGCCGACGGGCTGGAGGAATGGTTTACCGCCGGCGCCTGCGACGGATTTGTGATTTCGGCTACCCACGTGCCGGGGACGTATGAGGATTTCGTGCGCTTCGTGGTGCCGGAACTGCAACGGCGTGGGTTGTTCCACACGGAATACGAGGGTGCGACGTTGCGGGAGAATCTGGGTTTGAAGATGCCGGCGCTGGGCTGGTGGAAGTAAGCAGTGGGGCTCTGCCCCCGCGCCCTGCCAGGGGAGCGCCCTGAGTGCATCCGTAATCTTGCCTTGCTTGATCTGAATGCTATACCAGACGGTAGCACTCACTACTGTAGGCCAGGAGCCATTGATGCCGAAGACCACCTACGACGCCGTCATCGTCGGCGCCGGTTTTGCCGGTATGTATATGCTGCACCGCCTGCGCCAGCTGGGCCTGAAGGTGCGCGTGTTCGAGGCCGGCGACGGCATTGGCGGCACCTGGTACTGGAACCGCTATCCCGGGGCGCGCTGCGACGTGGAAAGCATGCAGTATTCCTACTCGTTCCTGAACGAGCTGCAGCAGGATTGGAAATGGTCGGAGCGCTTCGCCTCCCAGTCCGAAATTCTTTCCTATGCCAATCACGTCGCCGACCGGCTCGACCTTCGCTGCGACATACAGTTCAACACTCGGATCGCGGCGGCGATATTCGACGAAAACGCCAGCCGGTGGGATGTCCGGACCGCGGCCGGTGAGCAGATTTCGGCGAAGTTCTGCGTCATGGCCACCGGCTGCCTGTCGAACGCACGCGTGCCGGATTTTCCTGGCCTGGACACCTTCGAGGGCAAGACCTACCACACGGGCCAATGGCCGCATGAGGGTGTCGATTTCGCCGGCATGAAGGTCGGCGTCGTCGGTACTGGATCGTCGGCGATCCAGGCGATTCCGGTGATTGCCGAGACGGCGGAACATCTCACCGTGTTCCAGCGCACGCCGAACTTCAGCATACCGTCGCGCAACACGGCGATGGATGCAGAGTATGAGCAGTGGTGGAAGTCGAGCTACCCCGAGCACCGCCTGGTCGCGCGCCAGCAGCGCAGCGGGATCATCACCCTGCTCAACGACAAGTCGGCGATGGAGGTCTCCGATGAGGAGCGCCAGCGCACCTACGAGGAACGCTGGGCCATCGGCGGCACCAGCTTCATGACGTCTTTCAACGATCTGGCAACCAACAAGGCTTCCAACGACACCGCCGTGGCCTTCGTGCATGGCAAGATCAGAGGCACCGTGAAGGATCAGGCGGTGGCCGAGGTTCTGCTGCCGCGCAATCATCCGATCGGCACCAAACGCATTTGCGTCGATACCCGCTACTACGAGGCATACAACCGCCCCAACGTCACGCTGGTCGATATCAGGAACGCGCCGATCGAGTGCATCACGCCGACCGGCCTGCGCACCGGCGGACACGACTACGGGCTCGACGCTATCGTCTTCGCCACCGGCTTCGACGCCATGACGGGATCGCTACTGAAGATCGATATCCGTGGCCGCCAGGGCCGCACCATCGCGGAAAAATGGGCCGAGGGTCCGCGCACCTATCTTGGGCTGATGACGGCGGGCTTCCCCAACCTGTTCCTGATCACCGGCCCGGGCAGCCCATCCGTGCTGAGCAACATGATCGTCAGCATCGAGCAGCACGTCGATTGGGTTGCCGGCTGCATCGAGGATCTCCGCGGCAGGGACGCCGCCGCTATCGAGGCGACGCCGGAGGCCGAAAACGGCTGGGTCGCCCATGTCAACGAGGTCGCCTACCGCACGCTCTATCCGCAGGCGAACTCCTGGTACATGGGCGCCAACATTCCGGGTAAACCGAGAATCTTCATGCCGTATATCGGCGGCGTCGGCGTCTATCGCGAGAAGTGCGACGCCGTCACCGCCGATGGATACGCGGGTTTTCAGGTCACCGCCGCGCCGGCCGCTGCTGCTGCTGCTGCCGAATAGGGTTGCGGAACCGCCGGACGCCGGAAAGCTTTCTTCCGTGGGTTCCAACCTACGGAGGAAAGTATGTCCGAGATGGCCGTCACACCGCCCACCGGCGGGATTGTCCAAAACGAGACCGACCAGCTGATCAGCTCCGACAAGGTCGAGGGCACCGCGGTCTATGATCGCACCCGCACCCGGCTTGGTTCGATCCAGCACATAATGTTGGACAAGCGGTCCGGAAGGGCCGCCTACGCCGTGATGAGCTTCGGCGGGTTCCTCGGCATCGGCGAGAAGTACCACCCGCTGCCCTGGAACGCGCTGACCTACGATCCGGCGGTCGGAGGCTACGTCGTGGACGTGACCCGCGAGCAGCTTGACGGTGCGCCGGTCTATGCCGCCGACGCCAGCCCGTGGGGCGATTCGGCCTATGGGCGCGGCGTCAATGACTATTATGGATTGCCGACTGAAATGTAGGACGGCAGCGGCCTTGAATTGGCGTCCGGTTCGGAAACCATGCTCCCCGGACCGGCGTCAATCTACCGGGTGCAGCGTCGGCGAATTCTCCAGTATCCGGGCTACCACCCTGGCAAACGCCACACGCGTTGACGGCAGCGAGCGCGCCAGCAAATCGTGGTGGGTTCCCGGTACAGGGACCACGGTGAGAGCCGGACACAGAGGCTCCCATCCGAGATGCTCCGGGGCGGCGGGGTCGTGTTGCGCGGTGCGAAACAGCACAGTCGGCGCCGGGACCGGCGCCAGGCTGCCGCACATCGCGTCCCATTCGCGCAGCAGCGGCACGAAATGCCAGAACAGCAGGTCGCGGTCGAGCAGGGTGGTGAATTTTCTTGGCAGCCAACGCCGCGCCGTCGCGCCGTAGAAATCAAGCACCGGCTTCCAGCTGGGATCCTTGATTCGCCGCGACACGAAATAGGCCAGCCGTCCGATGCCGTCACCTTCCCGCAGCGCCCGCAAGAACCCGGCGAATTCCTGCGCGCGCGTCAGCCGGCGCAGCGTGGAGCCTGACTTGTTATCGATGTCGGGCCGGATTTCGGTGTCGAGCAGGCCGAGCAGCCGCACATCGATGCCGGCATCGCGCAACCGCGCCGCGACGCCGGCCGCGACAATGCCGCCGAACGAGTACCCGGCCAGCAGGATGGCACCGCCTGGCACCGTCGCCCTTATCTGTTCTTCCGCCTGCCGGACCAAGGTCGCGAAATCATAGCCGTGATCGCGCGACAGAACGCTCCAGTGTGGATAGTGGATCATCACCGTGGGAATACCGCAGGCGGGGCCGAGCTCGGCGAGCCCTGGGTCGAGACCGCCCATGCCGGGAAACAGGAATAGCGATGGCGGATCCAACATCAAACAAGGCTCCGGTTTGTTTCAGGTTTATCGCAAACACTCTGTCTGGAAACCAGGTCACGTGGCGACAGCGAAATCCGCTGGGCTGGTTTTTGCAT
>JAYTTA010000409.1:0-4571 GCA_043745345.1 Acetobacteraceae bacterium
AGACACTGCCGGGAACATGGCCTTCGCCCAGAATCGAAAAAGTGAGGGCGGCGAAGGCGACGAGCTCGCCCTGCGGGATGAACAGCACCCGCGTCACGGTAAACACCAGCACCAGCGACAAAGCCAGCAGTGCGTAGATGGCGCCGTTGACCAGGCCGTCCTGCACCAGGATCAGCAGGATCGAGGCGTCCATCCTGACGTCAGCCGGCTGGGATCAGGGCAGCAGAACCCACTTGCCATCGCGCACCGCGACCATGACGCGGGCGCGGGCGTCAAAACCGTTATGGTCGGTCGGCGACAGGCTGGCGACGCCCTGGGTCATCACCAGGCCGGTCTGGTGCTCGATCGCGTCGCGCAGGGCGGCGCGGAATTCCGGAGTGCCCGGCTTGGCCTTCTGGATCGCCTCGGGGATCGCCGCCGTCAGCAGCAGGCCGGCGTCATACAGATGCGCGCCGAACGTCGCCATGGTGCCGACGCCGTATTTCGCTTCGTACTGCGACACATACCTTTGCGCCACCGGTTTGATGACGTTGCCGGCCGGCAGCTGGTCGGCGACCAGGACCGGGCCGGCGGGCAGGACCTCACCCTCCAGGTCCTTGCCGCCGACGCGCAGGAAATCGGCGTTGGCGACGCCGTGGGTCTGATAGACCGGACCCTTCCAGCCACGCTCGACCAACGCTTTTGCGGGCAAGGCCGCCGGCGAACCGGCGCCGACGATCAGGATCGCGTCGGGCTTGGCCGCGATCGCCTTCAGCACCTGGCCTGTGACCGAGGTGTCGGTGCGGGCAAAGCGCTCGGTATCGAGCAGCGCGATGTTCTTGGCTGCCAAAGCGCGGGTGATCTCGGTCAGCCAGCCGTCGCCGTAGGAATCATTGAAACCGATGAAGGCGACGGACTTGATCCCCGCCGTTGCCATGTGGCCGGCGACCGCGTCGGCCATCAGGCTGTCGTTCTGCGGCGTCTTGAACACCCACGCCTTGGCGCCGGTCGGCGGTTCGATGATCCGGGCGGAGGCGGCGAGCGCGATCAGCGGCACCTTCTTCTCGCCGACCACGTCGACCATCGCCAGCGCCGCCGGCGTGATCGAGGGGCCGATGATGACGTCGACATTGTCCTCGTCGATCAGCTTTCGCGTGTTGGCGACGGCGCGGGTCGCGTCGGTCGCGTCGTCGAGGATGATGTATTCGATCTTCTGGCCGGCGATCTCGGTCGGCAGCAAGGCCACCGAATTGCGCTGCGGAATGCCCAGCGAGGCGGCCGGGCCGGTCTGGGAAATGGTGATGCCGACCTTGATGGTTTCGGCCAGGGCGGCGCTGCCGGACGCCAGCGCGATCAGAGCGCCCAGCGCGATGTGGAATTTCATTCTGATTTCTCTCCCTTGTTAGGGGATGTAGGAGAGAAAACACGCAAGAAGCAAGGCTGGGCTCCGCCCAGACCCGTCGAGGGGCTAGCCCCTTGCATTCCCCCGACTCAGGGGATGTTAAGGTCCACATTCTATGTTGGGCTGATGAAAGCGAACGAGAGTGTTGCGCACGACGCGCGCGAGCGGCTGGCCCGGCATCTCGCCGAGCTTCATCGGCTGCATATCGCGCTTGCCAACGACAGCCGGGCACTGAAGCGCTTCACCGCCGAGGACCAGGCGCAAACCGAGATCGAACTCGCTAGCCAGATGCTGGAGCAATACTTGGCCGCCTCCGGCGCCTTCCTCGAAAACATGCGCGGGCGGTTCGAGGCACGGCTGGGATTGCTGCGCCGCGGTGAACCGGTGGTCAACGGATCACGCGACTCAGCCCCGGGACATGCCACCTTCTGGCTGGCGTTCTCGCGGCTATGCGCCGTGCTGCAACGCGTACGGCGGCATGTCGATGGGTGAGGAAACGTAGGGTTTTGCCCATGTGGCTAATATAGTACGGAGGGTCTAGCGTGTTGACCAAGCAATCCAAAGCGCCACGGCGCCCAGTGCGGCAGCGAAGACTTTGCGCGTTGTCGCCATGACGCGCGTGTTGGTCAGGACCGGTCGTAGCAGGCTGGCCAACGTCACGATAGTTGCATGTATTACAGTCGCCACCAGCACGTAGATTGCTGAAAGCAAGATTGCCTGCCTCGCCAAGTCAAGAGAAGGATCTAGAAAGGTCGGTAGTATGGCGATATAGAAGACCGCAGCCTTGGGATTGAGGAGATTTGTAACCAAGCCTCTCAGAAAGAACCGCGGGTCATCCCCGATAGGCATGTTGTCCGCACGCGTGCCATCGTGCCAAGCGTCCCAGGCGAGATAGAGAAGATACGCGACCCCGCCCCATCGCATGATGGCATATAGAACGGCTGACGCCGTGATTATCGCCGAGAGACCGAGCGCTGTTGCAAGACCAACGACCGTAAGGCCAATCGCCACACCGGCAACGGCTTTGTATCCGTTGCGTCGTCCAGCCTGGATGCCCACCAACGCCAGATAGGTCATGTTCGGACCGGGTGTGAGTTCGATCAGAAGGCTGGTGAGTGCAAATTCAAGAGCAGTTGAAAGTGAAATATTCATTCATGTTCCGACGCACAACAACAATTTACGTTGTCCCTTCAGCCATGCTGCCACTGTTTGCGACGGAGGCATCATCAACGCGGCCTAATGACCTGAATACTGACAAAGGACGTATGTCCGCCAAAATAGTTTAGCGCTAATGCGTTCGACGTGACGAATAGGACTACTCCGTGACATACGGAATAAGCGAGTGGAGTTGTCCACATGCGGCTGCGCCGCGTAAGCGGGCGAACTAGGCTCCGCCTATCCGTACACGCTTTTATTCACGAGCTAGAAGCCGATCATTAAAGAAAGTTGAAATGCCGCCAGCAATAAAGTCTCGGCGCAAGGCCGTTTCATCATAATCGTAGCGTACCCAGTCAAGAAATGAACTCTTTCCTTCACCTTGCTGCGCAAAGCGTAAGAAGAAGGCATCCAGGATACCGGTGCGGGATCCAGTGATGTGGCCGAAGCGCCAGGACAGTTGGGCCAGCGCCTGCTTCGCGGTTCCGCCGTTGAACAGCAGGAACAGGCCGGATGCCAGGCCGGCGCGGTCAGCGCCGGATTTGCAGTGGATCAGCGCCGGTTCGACCAGAGTGTCAGCGATATAAGCGAGATCGAGGATGCGGTCCTTGTGCGGGGCGCCTCGGCTTTCGAAGGCTCGGTCAATGTGGATTAAGCCTAGTCTTTCGGATGCGTCACGCGACAGGGCGTCCGAGCCGCATTGGCGGTGGCCGCGGAGATTGATCACGCTGCGCAGGTTGTATTTGCGTTTTGCGGCGGCGAGGCGGGCGGGGGTTGGGTGGTTGGAGCGGTAGATACGGCCTGGGATAACTTCGGCGAAATTGTCCCAGCCTAGCCGCAGCATCGCGTGATCGACGAACAGGCTATCCAGCCAAGCTCGCTGTCGAGTCTTGGGATCGACTATCGACCCGGTAAACATGCCTAGGCTACGGAGAGGGACTGCAAAGGACTACCCTCCGCAAGCATTCCAACTGGCAGAAGGCGGCCGGCCGGAACCTTTGCCTGCTCCGCCCCTTGATGGGTCCAGGGCAGAGCCCTGACCTTTCTTACAACTGCCGCTCCACCATCATCTTCTTGATTGCCCCGATCGCCTTCGCCGGATTGAGTCCCTTTGGGCATGTCTCGGTGCAGTTCATGATCGTATGGCAACGATAGAGCTTGAACGGATCCTCCAACGCATCCAACCGCTCGCCGGTGTGTTCGTCGCGGCTGTCGGCGATCCAGCGGTAGGCTTGCAGCAGTACGGCCGGGCCGAGGAAGCGATCGCCGTTCCACCAGTAGCTCGGGCAGGCGGTGGAGCAACAGAAGCAAAGGATGCATTCCCAGGCACCATCAATCTTCGAGCGCTCGTTTTTGGACTGTAGGCGCTCGCCGTCAGGCGGTGGAGGCGTGTCGGACTTCAGCCAGGGCTCGATGCTACGATATTGCGCGTAGACTTGGCTGAGGTCGGGCACCAGATCCTTCATCACCGGCATATGCGGCAGCGGGTTGATGCGCACGGCTCCGGCGACGTCGGCGATCGGCTTCAGGCAGGCCAGCGTATTGGTCCCATCGATGTTCATCGAGCAACTGCCGCAGATGCCCTCGCGGCAGGACCGGCGGAAGGTAAGGGTCGGATCAATCTCGTTCTTGATCTTTACCAGCGCGTCAAGAACCATCGGTCCACAGGCGTCCAGATCGATCTGATAGGTGTCGGTGCGCGGGTTGGCACCATCGTCCGGGTTCCAACGATAGATCTTGAAGTCCTGCACCCGTGTGGCGCCGGCCGGGGCGGGGAACACCTGACCCTGCTGGACCTTGCTGTTCTTGGGCAGCGTGAAGGTAGCCATTGTATCGTTCCGTCCTTAATAGACGCGCTTGCGTGGCGGGAACACCGACACCTCGTTGGTCAGCGTCTGCATCTTGACCGGCCGGTAGCCAAGCTTGACGTCGCCTTGATCGTCGCACCAGGCGAGGGTGTGCTTCATCCATTCCTGATCGTCGCGCTCAGGGTAATCGTCGTGGGCGTGGGCGCCGCGGCTTTCCAGCCGGGCTT
>JAYTTA010000410.1:0-4544 GCA_043745345.1 Acetobacteraceae bacterium
AGCCGACGAACCTGGTCGAGCTTCAAACCGCCAAACTCAGCACGCCAGCGATAGTAGGTCGCCTCCGTCACCCCGATCGTGCGCACCGCGTCCGCCACCGGCTTGCCTTGCCCGACCAGCACTTCGACCTGACGCAGCTTGGCGACGATCTCCTCCGGCTTGTGATGCCTGCGCGCCATCCAAGTCCCCTTCGGTGTGCCACCGAACTCTCTATGGCCGGTGGCTCACTCCTAAGGGGTCAGGTCGCCGCCCCTGCGCGTGCTCGGCGTGTCCAAGGCTGGCTACTACGCCTGGGTTCGTCGGCCGCCATCGGCTCATGCGGTTGCCGACGAGGCGTTGTTGAAGCGGGTGCGCACCGTGCATGCCAGTTCGCGGCAGACCTACGGGGCTCCGCGCATCCACGCCGAGTTGCGGGGACGCGAAGAAAAGCACGGCCGCAAGTGGATCGCGCGGCTGATGCGGCAGACCGGGCTGGTGGGTGCCAGCCACCGCAGGGGCGGCCCGGTGACGACACGGCGCGACCAGGGTACTCGGCCGGCGCCGGATCTGGTGGACCGCAAGTTCACTGCACCTGGGCCGAACCAACTCTGGGTCGCCGACATCACCTATGTGCCTACAGCAGCCGGGTTCTTGTGTCTGGCCGTGGTGCTTGATGCGTGGAGCCGCAAGATTGTGGGCTGGTCGATGGCCAACACACTGCATGCCGAGTTGGTGCTGGCCGCGATGGAGATGGCAATTGGACAGCGTCGGCCAAAGGACGTCGTCCATCACAGCGACCAGTTGAACCCACCCAATACACGCCTGCCGCGTTCGGCAAGCGGTGCGCAGAGGCAGGCGGGCGGGCGTGGGGTCGGGCGGAGATGCATACGACAACGCCATGGCCGAGAGTTTCTTCTCGACGCTCGAAGCCGAACTGCTCAGCCGCCGCCGGTTCGTCTCCCAGGCCGAGGCAAGAATGGCCTGCTTCAGCTACATCGAGGGCTGGCATAACCCAGTCAGGTTGCACTCGGCCCTGCGACACCGGTCCCCAATGACCCACAAAGCCAGCAGGCAAACGGTAGAAGCCGACATGTAGCCCCCAAGCCCACAAACCGTCCACCAAATCGGGACAACCTCAATCCCAGATAGCCCGGCACCTGCGGGAGCGATGACACGTCGACAGGGTCAAGTCACTAAGCCCCGGTATTACACGAGCGCGTTCTCACCGCTGACGCGCTGACTGCCAGACAGGCGGCGGCACGCTTTGCGGTCAGCGTTTCTTATGTGATCAAGGCACGACAGCGTCGGGACCGCACGGGCATGTTCCCAACCTAGCCGCGCGGCTACCGCAAGCCCGAGCGCGTTGCCGATCATTTCTGCAAAGCGATCGCAAACAAAGGTACGCTTGCCGTCCTCCCCAACAATCCGTCAGGGACCAAAAAGCTCCCGCTCGACCGCCAACTCTACGCTTAGTGTCATCTGATCGAGTGCTGTTTCAGCCGGCTCGAGCAGTTGCGGCGCGTTGCAACTCGCTTTGAAAAAACCGCACGGAACTATCTCGCCGTCGTCACACTCGCCGCCACCGTCCTCTGGTTACGATAAGTGTCCACAGACCCTAGAGCGGCAAAGAAGCCTGCCGCCCCTCCGCCCGAGCCTTGATCTCGCCATCGGCAAACTGAATCCGCAATGCCGCGCCAGGCGTCACGGCCGCGGCACTGGTAATTGGATGGCCGGATTTGTCCTGCACCAGCGCATAGCCACGCGACAACAGGGCCATCGGATTGCCAGCCTCCAGCCGGGCGGCGGCGCCTTCCAGCCGGGCACGGGCCTCACGCAACGCGCCACGGAGCGGGGCATCGGTCAGCCGGGCCAGGGTGCGCACCGCGCGGTTATGGCTGGCCGCCACGGCATGGCGCAGGCCGCCGGACAGGCGGGAGGCAGCGAGGCCGAGTGCCGCCCGGCGGAACGTCATCAGGTTGGGCAACGCGAGGCGCAGGCGCTCGCCGCGGTCATCGAGCCGCTGACGGGCGTTGCCGACGATGGAGGACAAATCGGGCAGGCGGCCGGCGGCGCGCTCCAGGATCAGCCGGCGCTCGCCCACCTGCCGGTTAACGCTGCTGGTCAGACGCGCGGTCTTTTGCTGGATATCGGCCAGCAGGTCGATCCGGGCCGGAATCGCCATTTCCGCCGCGGCGGTGGGGGTCGGCGCGCGGCGATCGGAGACAAAGTCGATCAGGGTGGTGTCGGTCTCGTGGCCAACGGCGGATATCAACGGGATGCGGCAGGCGGCGACGGCACGGATCACCGCCTCGTCGTTAAACGCCATCAGGTCCTCGAGCGCACCGCCGCCGCGCGCGACGATGACCAGGTCGGGGCGCGGGACCAAACCACCGGCGGCGATGGCGTCGAAGCCGGCGATGGCGGCGGCGATCTTCTGTGCGGCGCCCTCGCCCTGCACGGGCACCGGCCAGATCAGCAGGGTCAGCGGGAACCGGCGCGCGATGGTGGTTCTGATGTCGTGGATAACGGCGCCGCTTTCCGAGGTGACGACGCCGATGACCCGCGGCAGCATCGGCAAGGATTGCTTGCGGCCACTGTCGAAAAGTCCCTCGGCCTGGAGCCTGGCCTTCAGCATCTCGACGCGGGCGAGCAGCGCACCAGCCCCCGCGTACTCCATCCGCTCGACGATGAGCTGATAGGAGGAACGCTCGCCGTAGCTGGAGATCTTCCCGGTAGCGATGATCTCGATGCCGTTCTCGGGGGCGAGACCCAGGCGCGGGACGGAGAACTTCCAGACCACGCCGGAAATCTTGCCGCCCTCGTCCTTCAGGGAAAAGTAGATGTGGCCGGACGGGTAGCGTTTGAGCTCGGTGATCTCGCCGCGCACCCTGATGCGGCCGAACTGGCCTTCCAACGCGCGCTTCACCGCGCCCGAGATTTCACTCACGCTGTATTCGGGAACGTTGGATAGGGGGTCAGGCAGCACGGTTTCGTCCATCGGCTCAGCCTATGCTAGAGCCGCGGGTTCGTGAACCGGGGAGCGGGTCGATGCGGGTGCTGGTGGTCGGATCGGGCGGGCGGGAACACGCGCTGTGCATGGCGATCGCGGCCAGCCCGCTGCTATCCAAGCTGTGGTGCGCCCCGGGGAATCCCGGTATTTCGTCCGTCGCGGAAATCGTGCCAATCGACACGATGGATCTTTCCCGGCTTGTGCAATTCGCTCGGGAAAATACCGTGGATATCGTGGTGCCTGGACCCGAGGCACCGCTGGTCGCCGGGCTTGCGGACATACTGGCGGCGGCAGGCATCGCCTGCTGCGGTCCAACCGCGCAGGCCGCTCGCCTGGAGGGTAGCAAGAGCTTCACCAAGAAGCTGTGCGACTCCGTAGGTATCCCGACAGCCAGGTGGGAACGTTTCGAGGGCGCGGCGGAGGCGCATGATTTCGTACGCAGGCGCGGCGTGCCGATCGTGATCAAGGCCGACGGCTTGGCTGCCGGCAAGGGCGTGGTGGTGGCGACCAGCTTAGCCGAGGCGCTGGACGCCATCAATGACCTGCTGGCCAAAGGACCGGTGGTGATCGAGGAATGCCTGACCGGACCGGAGGTCTCGCTGTTCGCGCTATGCGACGGCACCCACGCATTGCCGCTGGGCAACGCGCAGGACCACAAGCGCGTCGGCGACGGCGATATTGGTCCCAACACCGGCGGGATGGGCGCCTACTCGCCAGCTGCGGTCCTGACCCCGGCACTGCAGGAGAACGCGATGGCGCGGATCGTGCGGCCTGCGCTGGCCGAGATGGCGCGGCGCGGCACGCCGTTCCGCGGCATCTTGTTCGCCGGCCTGATGCTGACCGAGGACGGTCCGAAGCTGATCGAGTTCAACGTGCGGTTCGGCGATCCGGAATGCCAGGCGCTGATGCTGCGGCTGAAATCCGACCTGCTGCCGGCCCTGGTCGCCGCATGCGATGGCGAACTGGGGTACTTCGACCTGCGCTGGCACGATCGCACCTCGGTCGCCGTGGTGATGGCGGCACGCGGCTATCCGGCGGCGCCCGAGCCGGGCAGCGTGATCCTGGGGATTTCCCAGGCGGCGGTCGAAGGTGCCACCGTTTTTCAGGCCGGCACGATCCAGGATGCCGACGGTACGCTGCGCGCCGCCGGCGGGCGCGTTCTGACGATTTGCGGGGTGGGCGACGACCTGCGCGAAGCGCGGAAGATGGCTTACGATGCGGTGGACCGCATCAACTGGTCGGAGGGTTTCTGCCGACGCGACATCGGCGCTCCTGCCCAGGCTGAGCCTTGATCGCCGCGTCAGCGTTGCTGAAGACCGTTCGACTGCGGGTTGACCGTAGGCGAGGCATTGGGGTGGGCCGGCGTCGGGTGGTGCGAGAAGCAGCCCATTTCCTAGCAGCCGAGCAGGGCCACGGCTCGGGCGCCAATGGCGATCTTGGTACTCGTCGACATGCCGGCGGAGGCGGGTTGGTTCTGGAAACGTCCGGCATCCATCCCCAAGCCATCGTGCCCATGCGGCAATGACGCCGCCTCCTGCGCCGCCATCAGCCGATA
>JAYTTA010000411.1:0-4539 GCA_043745345.1 Acetobacteraceae bacterium
ACGTGCTGCGCCAAGCGGAAACCAAGGGCCCTGACTTCCTGCCGCTGGTCGAGCTGATGCATGCCTGCCTGTCGCTGGGCTATCTCGGCGACCGCCGGCACTCGGCGGAAGGCCCAGCCGAGGCCGAGCGCGCCCGCGCTGGCGCCCACGCATTCATCCTGCAACACGCGCCGCGGGTGCCGCCAGAGCTGGCCGGAGCATGGCGCGGGGTGCACGCTCCGTTCGTGGCGCGGCGAACGGCGTTGCCAGTATGGGTGGCGGCCAGCGCCGGACTGGCGGCGCTGGCCGGTTTCTTCCTCGTCGTATCCGGATGGGTGAACGACGGGTCAGACCAGGCGTTCGCGGCGATGCAAGCCGCGCCACCCGCGCACATGCCGCAGATTGCGCGTGACGCAGTGATCATACCGCCGGCCGCCGCGCCGCCGCCGGATGCGGCGGAGGCTAGCGCGCTCGACCGGTTGCGGTCGCGGCTCGGCGACGTGCCGGACATCGCCGTCGTTGGCACGCCCGAGATGCCGATCGTGCGCATACTGTCAAAAGAACTGTTCGGACCTGGCAGCGCCACCCTGCTGCCCGCGGCATCCGTTCTGTTGGAGAAGGTCGCTGCCGCACTGCGTGACGAGCCGGGCACCGCCAGGATCATCGGCTACACCGACAGCCAGCCGTTCCGCTCGGTCCGGTTCGCGTCCAACTTTCAGCTCTCGGCGGCGCGGGCGCAGGCGGCACAAGCCGTGCTGGCCAGCTTCGGAAAGCCGTCCCGGTGGTCGGCCGAGGGACGCGCGGCGGCCGCCCCCATCGCCAGCAATGCCACGGTGCAGGGCCAGGAGCAGAACCGCCGGATCGACATCGTGCTGAACGGACACTTCTGACCATGCGCGGCCTTTTCCGCGCCGGCGTCTCGCGCTGGATGCTGAGTTTCATCGGCGTCGCCCTGCTGGCGGCGCTGGTCTGGGTGTTCGGCCCACTGCAGGAGGGGTTCGAGGCGCCGCTGCCGCGGCTGATGGTCATCCAGACCCTGCTGGCGGCATGGGGTGCGGCCAACGGCCTGCTGACTTGGCGCCAACGCTCCCGCGACGCGTGGCTGACGGCGGGCATCGCCGCTGCCGGCGAGGAGGCGGATGCCGTCGGCGACCAGCTGCGCGACGCCTTGGCGCTGCTCAAGCGGTCTGGCCGGCGCGACTACCTGCAACAGCAGCCATGGTATGTGATCATCGGGCCCCCCGGCGCGGGCAAGACCACGGCGCTGCTCAATGCCGGGCTGGTGTTTCCCCTTGCCGAGCAGCTTGGTTTCGCTGCGGTGTCGGGCGTCGGCGGCACCCGGCTGTGCGACTGGTGGTTCACCGACAACGCCGTGCTGATCGACACCGCCGGCCGTTACACCACGCAGGATTCGAACGCCGCGATCGACAGCGCCGGGTGGGAGGCGTTCCTGGCGCTGCTGAAACGCACCCGCCCGCACCAGCCACTGAACGGCGTTATCGTCGCCATCGCGCTGCCGAGCCTGGTCGACGCGCCGGCGGGCGAGGCGGCCGCGCACGCCGCCGCCGTCGCCCGCCGGATCGCCGAGCTGGAGGACCGGCTGGGCGTGCGCATCCCGATCTACGTGCTGTTCACCAAGGCCGATCTGATCGCCGGGTTCAGCGAGTTCTTCGACGACCTGGACACCGACGCGCGCAACCAGGTCTGGGGCACGAGCTTCCCGTTCGCCCCCAAATTGGCGCCGGCCGCCCAAGAGTTTACGCCAGCTTTCCGCGACCTAGTGGCGCGGCTGGTGGCGCGGGTTGGCCAGCGGCTGCAGGATGAGCGCCGGGTGGAACGACGCGGCGCCATCGCCGGCTTCCCGGCCCAGGTCGCCAGCCTCGAAAAGCCGCTCGCGGCGTTCCTGGCAGCCGCTTTCGCCGCCGGCGCTCCGGGTCGCCCGGCCCCGCTATTGCGCGGCGTCTATTTCGCTTCCGGCACGCAGGAGGGCACCCCGATCGACCGGCTGACCGGTGCCATGGCGCGCGCCTTCGGCATCGACCAGCGCCGGGCCGGCGCGCAACGGCCCGAACAGGGCCGCAGCTACTTCCTGGGCCGGCTGTTGCGCGAGGTAATGCTCGGCGAGGCCATGCTGGTGCGCGAGGCGCCGGGTACCGCGCGTCGCCGTCTGAGCGTCCGCATCGCCGCCTTCGCCGGCGTCGCGGTGGCAGTCGTGGTGGCTGCAGCCACGTTGCTGGCCGCCAGCGCTGCCGCCCGACGCGACACTAAAGACGCCATGACCGCGCTCGCCGGCTACGAGCAGGTGGCACGCGACATGCCGCTCGATCCCGTGTCCGACGGCGACCTAGCGCAGGTTGCCGGCCTGCTTGACCGAGCTCAGGTTTTGGCCCGGAACCGCGAAAAACCGGCTTTACTCGCCGGTCTCGGCCTGTGGCAGGGCGAAAAGTTGGCGGCCGGCGAGCATGCCGTCTACCGCGACGCGCTCGCCTACGGGCTGCTGCCCCGGCTGGTCTGGCGGCTGGAAGCGCGGATGCGCGGCAGCCTGAACCGCCCGGCCGAGCTCTATGAGGCGATGCGCATCTACCTGATGCTCGGCGCCGCCGGCCCGGTGAACCCGGCGCAGATCCGCGACTGGATGGCTGAGGATTTCCATGCCTCCTACCCGACGGCGGAGGATGCGCCGCTGCGCGAAGCCCTTGCTCGGCACCTCGATGCGGCGCTCGCCGAGCCGTTGCCGCCGCTGTCGCTTGACGGCGCGCTGGTTGCCCAGATGCGTGAGGTGCTCGGCCGCGTGCCGGTGGCCGACCGGGCCTATGCGGCGATCCGCGCCGCACCCACCACCGCCCGGCTGGTGCCGTGGCGGCCGCTCGATGCGCTCGGGCCCGCGGGCGCGCAGATCTTCCTGCGCAGCTCGGGCAAGTCGATGGCCGATGGCATACCCGGCCTCTACACCGCCGACGGCTTCCGAAAGGTAGTGCTGCCGGCGATCGATGCGGCCACCCGCACGGCGGCCGGCGAGAGCTGGGTGCTGGGCAGCCGCGCCGAGCTCGGCCCGGCCGAGTTCCGCGCGCTTTCGGGCACCATCATCGCGCGTTACACCGCCGAGCACCAGCTTGTGTGGGATACCATGCTGGCTGACCTCAACGTGCGCCCGCTGCAATCGCTCGTGCAGGCGGCGCAGGATCTGTATGTGCTCGCCTCCCCGGAGTCGCCGTTGCGCGCGTTGGAGGCGTCGTTGGCGCACGAGCTGGCGCTGGGCGCTGGCACCTCTACCGAGGCGCATTACCGCCGCCTGATCGATGCCGCCGGGGGGCCGGCGGGTGCACCGATCGAGGCCGCCCTGCGCCAGATGGCAGAGATGCAGCAGACCTTGGCCAAGCTCGCGGCCTTGCCGGTTGGTGCGCCGATCCCGGCCGGCGGCGAGACCATCGCCGCCGGGCTGGCCGCCGAAGCCGCGCGGCAGCCGCAGCCGGTGGCACGCTGGCTGTCCACCATTGCCGCCAGTGCCACGGCGCTGCGCACCGGCAACGTGCGCGACCAGGCGGCGGTCGCGTTCAACGCCCCCGCCGGCCCGGCGCAGACCTGCCAGGCCACAGTCAATGGACGCTACCCGTTCGCGGCCCCCTCCATCCGCGCGGAACTCACGCTGGACGACCTCGCCCGTCTGTTCGCGCCTGGCGGCTCGCTAGACGGTTTCTTCAACCTTCAGCTGAAACCATTCGTGGACATGGTCAGCCAGACATGGAAGCCGCAGTCCGCCGGCACCGTGCAGCCGCCGTTCACAGCCGCCGACGCGCAGCAGTTCCAGCGCGCCGCCGCGATCCGCGACGCCCTGTTCGTGGGCGGGCAACCTCAACCGGCGATGCAGTTCGAGATCCAGCCGATCAGCCTCGACCCGGGTGCCGCCAGCGCCACGCTGAACCTCGGCGGCACGGTGATCGGCTACAACCGAAAGCCTTCCCATGCGACTCAGGTCAGCTGGCCCGGCGATGGCGGCGCAGGCCTTACCTTCGAACCGCCGGGTGCGGAGATGGTGGAGACCGGGCCCTGGGCGCTGTTCCGCCTGATCGCCAAGGGAAAGCTGCAACCCGGCAAGGAGCGCGGTCGCTCCACCCTGACCTTCCAGTCCGGCGGGCGGCAAGCGGTGTTCGACGTGCGCACCGGGTCCGCCAGCAGCGCCTTCACGCCAGGCTTGCTGGCCGATTTCCGCTGCCCGTCGGTGCGCTAGGCCAAGGCGCCCCCGTCGGCGTGTCCACACGCCAGGCCGGCATTACATCGTCCAGGCAAAGCGTTCGCGGGCGTGCGAAAACCTCGCTTGGGCCCGGGAAATCGTCACGCCAGTGCGCGCCTCGGCTCTCCTCACGCCGCAGCGCCGCGGCCAGGATCATCGCACCGACTATCGCCGGATCCGCATCCGGCCCGCCAGTCCGCGCCAGCCGCAGCAGGCGCTTGAGTCCCCGCACCATGTCATGGCCGTTGCGCAGTACGCCGGCGGCGCCGGACAGGATGTCTCGGACCTCGGCCGGGTTGGCCGCTTCCGGCACCGCTACCGACACCGAG
>JAYTTA010000412.1:0-4527 GCA_043745345.1 Acetobacteraceae bacterium
CCCGGCTTTCGCGACTGCTTGGCAATGGCACATCCCGAAATCCTGCTGCTGTCGCGCGTGCTTCAATCGATCGGCGCCAACACCGTGTTCGTCGATGTCGGCGCCAACATCGGCAATTTATCGATCGCTCTGGCCCGGGTGGTCGGACCTCATAGCTTGGTTCAAAGCTCCGAACTCCAACGCATCATCTTCGACGTGCTGACCGGCAGCGTCGCGCTGAACTGCCTGTTGAATGTGCGCTGCCACAACCTGGCGTTGGGCGACCACGAGAGCCGGGTCGAAATTTCGCAATACGACTATTTCAGCCCGATGAGCTTCGGCAGCATCGAGTTCGGCGTCGAGCAGAAGAAGCCTTTGGTCCAACCGCGCGGCCATGATCCGGCATGGATCGGGCACGTGGCGCTGACCACCCTCGACCGGTTCGAATTCCCGCGGCTCGACGTGCTGAAGATCGACGACGCGGGCATGGAGATGGACATCTTCCGCGGCGCCCAGGCCACCATCGCGCGCTGCCGGCAGGTGCTGTTCTTTGAGTTGCTCAATGTCGCCAAGGAGGCACTGCGAACCTACCTCGCGGGCCTCGACTACATTGCAGCTGATGCAGGCGGCGCCAATTACCTGGCCGTTCCCACGAAACGCGCGGCCAACCTGCCATCGATCGAGCGGTTTCTCGCCGGTTGAGCCTAAGCCGACTTGAACGAAGCTGCCGCTGCCGTCAGACTCCGGCATCACCCTGACGGAGCAAGGACATGGCCAGCCATCATCTGACCTCTACGCCGGAAACGGTTCGGTTCGGCGGATTCGACGCAACGTTCGCGCCCGTGCTGACGATCCGGTCGGGCGACAGTGTTACTTTGGAATGCGTCTCCGGTGGCCCGGAGGCGATGCCGTCCCCAGACTCCGGCCTAGTCGTGCCGCCGGCGCTGGTGGCACTGCACCGCGCCAACCTGACCCGCCACGGCCCGCATATCCTGACCGGCCCCGTCGCCGTCGAAGGCGCCGAGCCAGGCGACATGCTGGAGGTCCAAGTTGAGAAGATCGAGTTCGGCGCCGACTGGGGTTTCTGTGGTTTCCGCCCGCTCGGCGGTACCCTGCCCGAGGATTTCCCCGACCGTTACATGAGCCACATACCGATCGACCGCACGCGAAAGATCTGCCACTTGCCATGGGGCACCGAGCTTCCGCTGTCGCCGTTCTTCGGCGTCATGGGCGTCGCACCGCCACCGCGCTATGGCACCCTGTCGTCGAAGGAGCCACGCGAGCATGGCGGCAACCTCGACAACAAGGAACTTGGCGAGGGCGCGACTTTGTTCCTGCCGGTGTTCGTAGCGGGCGCCAATTTTTCCGCGGGCGACGGCCATGGCGTGCAGGGCGACGGCGAGGTCTGCATCAACGCGCTCGAGATCTGCCTGACCGGCACGTTCCGACTGACCCTGCACAAGAGCGGCGGTGCTCACAACCCAATGCTGCAGTTCCCGCGCGCCGAAACACCGTCCCACTTCATCACCATGGGCATGAACGAAAGTCTTGATCTCGCCATGAAGCAGGCGTTGCGCGAGATGATCGCCTTCATCTGCAGCCGCACCAATCTATCGCGCGAGCAGGCCTATTCGTTCTGCTCGTTGGCGGTCGATTTCCACGTCACCCAGTCGGTTAATGGAGAAAAGGGCATTCACGGGCTGCTACGTAAGGGATTGCTCTTCTAGCGGGCAGTTTTTACCACGGGTTGTGGTGAGTCCGGAAGTTTTCCACAAGTTTCTTGGGTCGAGGGCGAAACTACCGTTGAGCCTGCGTGTTCTCCTCTATACCGTATGTTGTAGACAAAGGGTCGAGGAGACCAAGATATGGAATGGACGGCAGACGTCATTCTGCGCCTCCGAGGCTTTTGGGAGGAGGGTCATTCCACCGCCGAAATTGGCCGCCGGCTCGGCGTTTCGAAGAACGCCGTGGTCGGCAAGGCGCATCGCCTCGACCTGCCCGCCCGGCCGTCGCCGATCCGGCGTGATGGCATTCAGGCGGTTATCAGGCGTCCTTCCTGCCGGATCGCCGGCCCGACGCTGCCGCCGCTATCGAGCAATGCTCCTGCGTCCCCGCCGCCGCCAAAGGCGACCGCGGCATTCGTCAGCAACGACCCACCAGTAAAGGCAGCCGCTCCAGTGGTGTCGTCGCCGCGCCCGCCGCCTCGGGCTGTGGAAATACCGAGACTCAGTGTGGCCAGGCCGTTTGCCCGGCTTATCGCCTGCTGCTGGCCGATCGGCGAGCCGGGCACGAAAAGTTTTCGGTTCTGCGATGACGGCGCGGTCAGCGGCAAGCCTTATTGCGCTGCCCATGCCGCATTGGCCTACGTGCGCGTGCGTGACCGGCGGGAAGACGCGGCCTAGCAAGGCGGGAACCGTCCGCAAGCGCAACACTTAGGTCGCGGGGTCACAAGGGGCTGGCCCTATGGCGGGGTTTTGGGGCGCTGCCCCAAACTTCCCTGGGCTTGCGTGCGATCCAAGGCTTCTCTACGGACACCTGCATGGAACCGCGCGCGACATGAGCAACACACTCCAACGTCACGCCTCGCCCGGTAAGCCGCTGGATGCCGATGCAGTGCGGGCCGCCTATCGCCGGTGGGCATCGGTCTACGATGCCGTATTCGGCGGCGTGTCCTCATTCGGCCGCCGGCGCGCGGTTGCCGCGGTCAACCAGCTGACGGGCACACAGGTGCTGGAGGTCGGTGTCGGCACCGGCCTCGCGTTGCCGCACTATGCTGCCGATAAACGGATCGTCGGCATCGACCTGTCGGCTGAGATGCTGGCCTTGGCGCGCGCACGCGTTCACGATCAAAAGCTTCTCGGCGTCGAGTCGCTGCATGAGATGGATGCAGAGGCGACGGGGTTCGCCGACCATAGCTTCGACATTGCGGTGGCGATGTTCGTGGCCTCGGTGGTGCCCAACCCGCGCGCACTGCTGGCTGAGATGCGCCGCGTGGTGCGTCCGGGCGGCCATATCCTGTTTGTCAACCATTTCGCCGCCGAACGGGGGCCGCGTTGGTGGCTGGAGCGGGCGATGGCGCCGGCCTCGCGCGCGCTCGGCTGGCATCCGGATTTTTCCATCGATGCTCTCGTATCAGGCGAGGACAGCGCGGAAATGACGCCGGTGCCGCCGTTCAGCATCTTCACCCTCGTCAAGCTGGCCAACTGACGCGTCACGGTCGGCTTGGGACGCCTGGATTCGCCTTAAAAACTACCTGGATCGGCCGCAGTTGCTTGGCGCGGCTTGATCTCATGCCCATGTTCGCTTAGGCCTGACCAATAGCTGAATGGGAAGCAAAACAGCTTTGCGAAACCGGAGCGCAGATAGCGGAATGGATTGGGTGATGCAGTTTTTGAAGCGGCTTCTCGTCGCCTTTTCAGGTTTTTATATTGCCCTGCTCGGGCTTGCCGGCGCGGCCCTGGCGCAATCGCCGCAGCCCTGGCAAATTGGCATGGGAGTGCCGTTCAGCCCGGTCAAAGAACGCATCGTCGACCTGCACAACCTGTTGCTGGTCATCATTACCGTCATTACCGTCTTCGTCGCGGCCCTGTTGGTCTGGGTGATGGTGCGATTTAATGCTAGGGCGCATCCAACACCGAGCCGCACTAGTCATAACACGCTGCTCGAGGTGGCTTGGACTCTGGTTCCCGTGCTGATCCTAGTCGTGATCGCGATCCCCTCCTTCCGGCTGATCTATTATGAGGACCGCACGCAGGAGGCCGATCTAACGATCAAGGTTACTGGCCACCAGTGGTATTGGGAGTATACCTATCCGGATAACGGCAACATTGATTTCAGTTCGTACATCATTCCCGATGATCAGCTGAAGCCTGGACAGCTGCGGCTGCTTGAGGTCGACAACCAGCTTGTGGTGCCGGCCGGCAAGAACATCCGTGTGCTTACCAGCGGCGCCGACGTGATCCACAGCTTCTTCGTGCCCTCACTCGGCATGCAGCGCTACGCAATTCCAGGCCGGGTGATCGAAACCTGGTTCAATGCCTCGAAGCCCGGCACTTACTATGGCCAATGCAACCAGATCTGCGGCACCAATCATTCTCGCATGCCAATCGCCATCCATGCCGTGCCGCAGGCTGAGTTCGACGCGTGGATAATTGAGGCCAGGACTAAGTTCGCAGACAACGCTCTGCCTGCAGCCCCCACTGCAACATCTAAGTCCGTGGGCAACCTGCCGAATGCAGCCGATGCGACCATGAGACTGGCAGAAATTCAGCACTGACCGTACGGACGAGCCAAGTCCGCAGGAGTAATTGAAGATGGCTTCGACGACACACGACTATGCCGCCGATCACGCAGCGCCGGGACATGGCGAAATTGCCGATTCGCATGGCCATGATCATGGTCATCAACCGACCTTCGTGCAGCGCTGGCTGTTCAGCACTAACCACAAGGACATCGGCACGCTTTATCTGATCTTCGCCGCCGTTGGCGGATTGATCGGCGGTGCCTTGTCCATGGTGATGCGGGCGCAGCTGATGCATCCGGGAAACA
>JAYTTA010000413.1:0-4503 GCA_043745345.1 Acetobacteraceae bacterium
GGCGCATAGTTCGGCCAGCTTTTCGTTCTGGATTTTTACGATGTTGGCCGCCAGGTCACGGTCTTTCGCGTACCAGAACGGGTTGATCGACAGCACCTCCATGTCGACGGCCTGCGCGTCCATGCCGCGCAACCGGTCCTCGATGACGAGGTAGGCGGCTTTGGCGTCGCGGATCGGCGGAGTCAGCGCGGCTTCGTCAGGGCCAAGCAGCGAGGTTGCCTCGCGGAAGAAGCAGTGGGCGTGGACGTCGATCGTCTTTACTGTTTTGCCGCGCACGGTGACGGGCCGGCGGGATGCGGCCGGTTGCGCATGGGCCATGCCGCAGCCGCAGAAGACGATGCCGGCCGCCCGAAGGAAATGCCTGCGAGAGTTCATCTGTCGTTCCCCCAATTTATTTTCCCCATTCTTAAAGAATGGGTGACAAGGGTCTAGACCCTTGGCGGGGTATGGGGCAGAGCCTCATGCTTACTCTCTAGTAGCGGAGCGCGACCATGGATTTCAGGCTGAGCGAAGAGCACCGGATGATCCAGGACCTGGTGGGAAAGTTCGTCCGCGACGAGCTGATGCCGCTGGAGAACGTCGTGCTCGCCCGTGAGGCCTCGGGCGACGGATACCGGCTGACGGCCGAGGAGGCCGGGCCGATCGACGCGCGTTCCAAAGAGCTAGGCCTGTGGGGGCTGGATGCGCCGACGGAGTTCGGCGGGGCCGACCTGCCGGTGACGGCGATGGTCGGGGTCAACGAGGAGATCGGGAAAACCATCACGCCCTACACGCTGCCGCCCGACAGCCCGAACCTGCGCATGCTGATGATCAGCTGCAACGAGGAGCAGAAGGCGCAGTATCTGGAGCCGTATGCGCGCGGCGAGCTGACCTCGGCGATCGGCATTTCGGAGCCTAACGCCGGCGGCGATCCGGCGGGGATGATCACGCGTGCGGTGCGCGACGGCGACGACTGGGTGATCAACGGCCGCAAGATCTGGGTCAGCCGGATGGGCCATGCGGATTTCACCATCCTGATGGCGGTGACAGACAAGGCGAAGGGTGCCCGCGGCGGCATCTCGGCCTTCCTGATCGACAAGGGCACGCCGGGGTTCAACATCCTCAGGCGCATTCCGATGCTGGGCGGCGCCTATACCTACGAACTAACGTTCGAGGATCTGCGGGTGCCGGCCTCCAAGCTGCTCGGGCGGGAGGGTTTCGGGTTCGCGCCGATGCAGCAGCGGCTGTCGTCGCGCCGGGTGCAGATGGCGGCCTGGTGCACGGGGATGGCGCAGAGGGCGCTGGACATGATGATCGAGTACGCGCCGCAGCGGGTGACGTTCGGGCTGCCGCTGTCGCAGCGCCAGGCGGTGCAGTGGTGGATCACCGATGCGGCGACTAAGATCCATGCGTGTCGGCTGATGACCTACGACGCCGCCGGCAAGATCGACCGCGGCGAGGAGCCGCGCACCGAGGTGGCGATGATCAAGGTTTTCTCGACCGAGATGGCATGGGAGGTCATCGACCACGCCATGCAGACGTTCGGCGGCATGGGGATGACGAAGGAGATGCCGTTGCAGATGATGGCGAACCGGGTGCGGCTGATGCGGATTTATGAGGGGCCGACCGAGGTTCACAAGATGTCGATCGCCCGGCGGTTGTTGGAGGGGCGGGCGTAGGAAGCATGGGGCTCTGCCCCAAACCCCGCCCGGGAGCGCCCGGGAGCGCATCCGTTAAGGCAAACTTCTAATCAGTTTTGCCTGCGGCGCTGACAGCCGCCAGATCGGCCGGCGTGTTGATGTTGGCGAATGGGTCGGTTTCGGCCGTCGCAAACTCGACGCGCCGTGCGCCAAGGCTCTGCGCGAATCCCAGCACCGACCGGGAGTTTTCGCCGGACAGATGATCCTTCAGGGCTTTTCGGCAGGTGACCGGCCATAGCGCCACCGCGGGATGCGCGCGCCCGCGGCTGGCGGCGTAGGCGGGGGCTGGGGATAGGGAAACGGCAAGTTGGCGGGGGATGAACGGCGTGTCGCCGGGGACGCTCAGGAGATCGGTGGCGCCAAGCGTTGCCGCCCATTCCAGCCCGGCCAGAATGCCGGCTAACGGTCCCATTCGGGTGAAGGCGCCGTCGTTCAGAACGGGAATACAGAACTCGGAAAAACGTGCGGGGTCGCCGTTGGCGCTGATCGCGATGGCGGTATGCTCGGATGCCAGCGTGCGCAGGATGCGGGCGAGCAGGGAGATGCCGGCGATCTCGAGCAGCGGCTTGTCGATGCCGCCGAGGCGGCGTGCCTCGCCGCCGGCCAGGATCACCGCGGCAATCACTGGGAAAAAGGAAGAATGGGGCGAACGACGGGGCTCGAACCCGCGACATCCAAGACCACAACCTGGCGCTCTACCAACTGAGCTACATCCGCCACCGAGCCGCGCGTTTAAGCCGTTCGGACCGCCGGCGTCAACTGGCGCGGGGCCAAGATTGTGTCTCGGTTTGATTGTCTGCCTCAGCACTTTACTCCTGAAGCGCATTAAGGCAAACTGGACACTCAATGATCTATTCAGAGTTGATAGCTGCACGCCGGGCCTTCGCGCTTGCCGATTACTACACCCTGGCGGAGGTGGGTATGGATGGAGAGTATGTAACACCGCTTCAGATCGAGGCGCATTCGCCTACAGGTCCAGTGCTTCTTGCGTACAACTGGCTGGATGCAGTGGCGGCGCAGGAGAATCAAACGGTCCTACGGGAGCGTGGCTATTTGCCCAACATCCTGTTTAACAAGGTGGTGGATCGTGCCCTAGGCATCTGCGGATTGACCCGAGCCGACATATACATGACGCAGGTATTCCACCTGCTGCCGCCTTCGGATCGGTCGAGCTCCGTCCCGTCCAGACTCCTGGATTGCAGCTTTCGGGCGATAACCTACCACGAACTGACGGGCCGCAAGGTGGTGGCGCTGGGGACCGCGGCGGCCAGAACTTGCCGTCACAACGGGATCGAGCCGAATTACGTCGTGGATCATCCCAGCGCGCGCGGCCTAGGACGGACAATAGAGGGCAAGGCCGGTGAACTGGCCCGTGCGATCCGCGCCGTCGTAGCCTAGCTGCCAGGGCCATTCAGGGCCTACACGACTATAGGCGCCCAATTTCAAACTAAGACACGACTGGGGCGGCGGACACCGCCTTGTGCGACGCCGCGCCCGAGAAGTGGCGGGAGAGCCGAGCCAGAGCCTCGTCCAGCACCGCCGGCTGCTTGCAGAAGGCGAACCTTGCGTAGTGGGTGGGGGCGTCGGACTCGTAGAAGGCCGAGACCGGGATTGCGGTGACACCGGCCTGCTCCGTGATGTGGCGGCAGAAGGCGACATCGTCGCCCAAAAAATCTAGCGGGGAAAAGTCGACGCTAATGAAGCAGCTGCCGTGGGCGTCGAGGACGCCAAAGCCGATCGCGGTCAGGCCGGCCGAGAGCCGATCGCGCTGCGCCTGTAGGTTTTTCGATAGCGAGGCAAAGTAGGAATCATCCTTGGCCAGGCCGACGGCGACGCCGCGCTGCAAGTTGGGCGGGGTGGTGAAGGTCAGGTTCTGGTGCGCCCTGGCGATCATGGTGGCGAGGGCGGCGGAGGCGGTGACGTAGCCGATCTTCCAGCCGGTGAGGGAGAAGGTTTTCCCCGCGCTGGAAATGCGCATGCAGCGGTCCCGCATGCCGGGCAGGGTCATCAGCGGGATGTGAGCGTGGCCGTCGAAGGTCAGGTGCTCGTAGACCTCGTCGCAAATCGCGTAGGCGTCGTGCTGGCGAACGAGGCCGGCGATGAAGTCGAGGTCGTCGCGGCCGAACACCTTCCCGGTCGGGTTCATCGGCGAGTTCAGCAGGATCGCCTTGGTCTTCGGCCCGAACGCCGCGGCCAGTTCCTCGCGGGGCAGGTGCCAGTCGGGCGGCAACAGACGGACCAGCTTCGGCACAGCGCCGAGCAGGCGGACAACGGGCAAATAAGTGTCGTAAAGCGGCTCGATCAGCACGACCTCGTCGCCGGGGTCGATCACCGCCATCAGGCAGGCGGTGATTGCCTCGGTGGCGCCCGAGGTCACCACGACCTCGCGCGAAGCATCGATGTCGAGGCCGTAGAAGCGGCGGTTGGCGGCGGCGACCGCGGCGCGCAGCTCGGGCACGCCGGTCAGGGGGGGATATTGGTTGCGGCCGTCGCGCAGCGCAGCCGCGGCGGCCTCGATCACGTCGGCCGGGCCATCGGTGTCGGGAAAGCCCTGGCCCAGGTTGATCGACCGGTGCTCGGTCGCCAGCGCCGACATCACGGTGAAGATGGTGGTGCCGACGGCGGCGAGCTGCGAGTTGACCGGTTTCACTTTTTTTCCCTGGTAGATTTTTACACAGCCAAGCGTGCCTGACTATAAATGGTGCAACTACGTTCCGAAAACGCCCAAGCCGGGTGCGCCCGTTGGCCAGTCATAGACGGATCGTGGGTCGCGTCCAACGGCCGGCCGGGACATTGCCGGCTGGCACGCCACATGCAACCCTTA
>JAYTTA010000414.1:0-17054 GCA_043745345.1 Acetobacteraceae bacterium
GATCTCGCGCGCGCCCTGCGCCACCAACCGCCGCGTTTCGGCGACGATGGCAGCCGCCGGCCGGCTGGCCTCGACGCCGCGCGTATAGGGCACGACGCAAAACGAACAGAACTTGTCGCAGCCCTCCTGGATGGTCAGAAATGCGGTGACGCCCTGCGGCGCCGACGCCTCGGGCAGGAAGTCGAACTTCTGTTCGATGGGAAAGTCGGTCTCGATCACTGCGCCACCCTTGGCCGCGCGCGACGCCCGCGCCACCATCTCCGGCAGCCGGTGATAGGTCTGCGGGCCGAGCACGATGTCGACATAGGGCGCCCGCCGCAGGATCTCGGCGCCCTCGGCCTGCGCCACGCAGCCGGCGACGGCCAGCACCATGCGCCCCCCGGCCGCCTCTTTGGCCTGCTTTAGCAGCCGCAGCCGGCCAAGTTCCGAAAAGACCTTTTCTGAGGCCTTGTCACGGATGTGGCAGGTGTTGAGGATTACCATATCGGCGCCGTCCGGCTCAGCGGAGGGCGCAAAACCCAGCGGCGCCAGCACGTCGGCCATGCGAAGGCTGTCATACACGTTCATCTGGCAGCCCCAGGTAATGACGTGCAGGCGTTTTCGATTGTCGTGGCGGGCGATCACCGCGGCACCGTCGTCGACCAAATTCCCGCTCATGCAGCCCGCTCCGCCGTGTCACGCCGGACCAGACCGGAATGCAAGGCGGGAGACATCGTCGTCATGGCTGTTTGGGTCAAGCGCGACAGCGCAAATCTAGATCCGATCCGGATTCGTTGGCCTGGTGGAAGTGTGCCAGGAATAACCCACATCCTGTCAACAATCATGAGTGCCTTCCTGCGATATCTGGCACCGGCTTGAAAGGATACAAGCGGCCGGCGCCGCGATCAGTTCAGCACGGGCGAGACATCCTGAATATCGGCGGCGCCCTTGTCCGGATACGGCGTGCGGATCGGGCTCGCCGGGCGATTCTGCCGCAACGTCGAGGCGCCGTCGGCACAAGCTCGCCATACCGCGGTGGCAAGCTCCTTGCGGTTGGCGAAATGCGCGGGGTCGAGCGGCGTGTGCAGCAGCACCGTGCCGCGCAGACCCTTATGCTGGGCCAACCGCCAGAAATGCGAGGCGATATCCATATCGCCATACCAGGAGAACAGCGGCCGGCAGGCGCGCCCGGTCGGCAGCCCGGCCAGCCGGTCATAGACCACCGAGATCGGCTGCAAGATCGGCCGCGCCGGCGCCTCGGCAACCGCGAAGAACGCCGAGCGGAACGGCAGCACCCGCGATCCGTCCGACGTGGTACCCTCCGGGAACAGTATCAGATTATCGCCGGTGGCCAGACGATCCACCATCGAATCACGCTCCCGCCCGATGGATCCGCGTGACCGGCTGACGAATACGCTGCGGCCAAGCCGCGCGATGGTGCGCACCACCGGCCATTTCTCGACGTCGCCCTTGGCGATGAAGCAGCCATCGAGTTGACCGCCCAGCACCGGGATATCGAGCCAGGAGGAATGGTTGGAGACGAAGATAACCGGCCGGCCATCGGTCGGCTGAGCGCGTTGGCCGATCACCCGGACCCGCATGCCCATCAGCCTGGCGAAGCTGCTCCAATAGATCTGCGCGAACCGCACCTTGGCAGTGCCCGGCAGCAGGACACAAACGGACTGGATCGGGATGGCGATCGCGGTCCAGGCCAGGATACCGGCACCCCGCCGTATCGCGCGCAGCCTGCGCGACAACCTCCGCCCGGCGCGCAAGTGACCCGCCTCCGGTCCGGCCTCGCGTCTGGAATGCCCGAACTGCATCGGCCGCTTGGGAGCAAAGCGTCGCAGCCGAGTCGTGGGTTTTTCCATGGTCTGCAGATACCGCTGCGATCGTGACGGAACAATGGCGCCTACGTGACGGTTACGCGAACTTGTCGTCCCGCCTGAAACCGTCGTTTCCGTTACGCCAGCAAACCTTCATACAAACGCCCGATGCGCGGCGGCGTTCCCCTGGGGCATGCTTGCAGATACGAACCACGGAGACCACGCGCATGACCCGGCGGCCGCAGACCCAAAGCCCTGCCACCACGCCGATAACCCCGACGGTCGACAACCGGGCCGCCGAGCCGTTGGCGAAACCGGTGTTCTCGCAGCCGGTGCCGACCGCGGACCCCACCCAATTCCAGATCCAGCACCCCTCCGACACCACCGTCTACAAGGCGATCGACGTGCTCAACCGCGAGCACAAGCTGCATCCGATGCCCTTCCCGCCGCCGCGCGGCCTGCCCGAGCCGCGCCTGACCCTGGGCGACGTGCTCGGTAACGCCGGCGAGGAGAAGAAAGTCCAGGCCAACGGCCAGATCGTCTTTCATTCCGTCGGCGACACCGGCAACACCCGCGGTCCCGATTCCCAGAACCTGGTCGCCGACAAGATGATCGGCGACTTTCAGGAGCCTGCCAAACGCGACCTGCCGCAGTTCTTCTTCCATCTTGGCGACGTGATCTACAATTTCGGCGAGCAGCAGTATTATTATGACCAGTTCTACGATCCGTACCGCGACTACCCGGCGCCGATCCTCGCTCTGGCCGGCAACCATGACGGCATGGTCGCGCCCGGCGTCAACGCCGCGAGCCTGGCCGCCTACCTCGACAACTTCTGCCAGGAAGGTTTCGTGGTCACGCCCGAGGCCGGCGGCCTGTCACGCACCGCACAGATCCAACCCGGCGTGTTCTTCACCTTCGAGGCACCGTTCGTTCGAATCCTTGCCCTTTACAGCAACACGCTGGAAGACCCGGGCGTGATCGCCGACGACACCATCGGCTCCTCCCAACTCGACTACCTCCGCGCCGCCCTGACCCGGGTCAAGGCTGAAAAATACGCCGGCGCGCTGATCCTGGCACACCACCATCCGACCTACACCGCCGGCAGCAAGCACGGCTGGAGCATCACCATGCGCCAGCAGGTCGATGAGATCTGCACCGAAACCGGCGTCTGGCCGCACGCGGTGCTGTCCGCCCACGCCCACAACTATCAGCGCTTTACCCGCACCCAGGGGGAGAGCCAGATCCCCTATGTCGTCGCCGGCAACGGCGGCCACGGCCTGGGCCGCCTGAACCGGCAGAAAGCGGAGGCCATCCGCGTGCCGGCCGTCATCCAGGACGCCAACGCCAGCAACGACCAGGTAGTGCTGGAGAGCTACGACGATCAGAACTATGGTTATCTGCGGCTCGTGGTGACGCCGACGCAGCTACGGATCGAATACCATCCGGCATCCGACGGCACCGATGCCAAGACGCCCGACGATTTCGTCACTGTCGATCTGGCAACCCGCAAGCTGGTGCATTTCACGGGTTAGGCGGGGACCTTGGCCTCTATGCTGTCCCAGATCGCGGCCGCCAGATCGACGCCACCGAACCGCGAAACCTCCTGGATGCCGGTCGGCGAGGTCACGTTGATCTCGGTCAGCCAATCGCCGATCACGTCGATGCCGACGAAGATCAGGCCCTGGTCCCGCAGCGTCGGTCCAATGGCGGCACAGATGTCACGCTCGCGCGGCGTCAGCTCGGTCTTCTCCGGCCGGCCACCGACATGCATGTTGGACCGCGCCTCGCCGGCCGCCGGCACCCGGTTGATCGCCCCCATCGGCTCCCCATCGATCAGGATGATCCGCTTGTCGCCCAGACGCACGGCCGGCTCATAGCGCTGCACCATCAACGGCTCACGCGACCTCGCGAAATGCATCTCCAGCAGCGACGACAGATTCTCGTCGTCCGGCTTGATCCGGAACACGCCGGCGCCGCCGTTGCCGAACAGCGGCTTGACGATGATGTCCTGGTATTCGGCGCGAAACTCCCGGATCGCCTCGACATCCCAGCTGACCAGGGTTGGCGGCATCAGATCCGGAAAATGCGTCACCAGCAGCTTCTCCGGCGCGTTGCGCACCGAGGCCGGATCGTTGACCACTAGAGTCTTCGGATGAATGTGCTCCAGCAGGTGCGTCGCCGTGATGTAGGCCATATCGAATGGCGGGTCCTGGCGCATCAGGACAACATCCATCCGGCCCAGATCGACGACTTCGGTGGTGCCAAAGGCGAAATGATCGCCGCGCACGTGCTGCACCCGCACCGGGCGGACGCGGGCGAACAGCCGCTCATCGCCACGACCCTCGCGCAGCCACATGTTTTCGACTTTGTAGTGCCAGAGCTCGTGGCCGCGCGCTTGTGCCGCCAGCATCAGGGCGAAGGTCGAGTCCCCGTCGATGCCGATGGATTCCATGGAGTCCATCTGGACGGCGACTTTCAACATGGTCTTCCCTTCAGCGAGCAAGGATGCGACGCCATACTTAAGGGAAAGAATTACAAGGGACTAGTCCCTTGGCGGGGTTTGGGGCAGAGCCCCAACCTGGCTTAGTCGCGCAATCGCAGCCACCACCGCATCCGGCTGCTCCCACGTCACCATGTGCCCGGCCTCGGCAACGATAACCAGTTCGGAACCCGGAATGGCCTCCCTGAACGCGTGCGCGTAGGGCGCTGCGAACACCTTGTCGCTGTCGCCCCAGACCAGCACGGTGCGCGCCCGAATGCGGTGGATACGATCCTTCAGGCCGCGCTCCGGAATGGGAAACAGAAATTTCCCCGCCATGCCCATGGTGCGGGAGTTGTTGACCAGGAACGGAATGAGGAAGTCCGGATCGTGGATGTTGACGTCGGCAGTGATCATCTTTTCGCCGGCTGCGGCGTCATGGAACATGATTGCCGGCACCTCCTTCGGCAGCAGGCTGAAGATGTCCGGCGCCGGGTAGGCTTCGATCCACAGCCCCGCCGCCGCGATCAGGCAGAGTCTGTCTATCTCCTTGGGCGACACCGCCGCCATCTCGGCGGCGATCATGCCGCCGAGCGAGTGGCCGACGACGATCGGTTTATCCAATCCAAGCGTGTCCATGACGTCAAGCGTGTGCAGGGTAACGTCCTGCATGTCGCGGATGCTGGTGCTTTCCTCGGTATCGCCAAAGCCCGGCAGCAGCGGCGCATGGACACGGTAACGGGTCGCGAGCCGCGTCAGCAGCGGATCGTCGATCTTCACCCCGGCGGCCGGATGCAGATAGAGCAGATCAGGACCGGTGCCGCCCTGGAGCACATGGATCTCGCCGTGGTGCGACGGTATCCTTACCAGTTCGATCATTTCTGGAGCGCTCATTCCGCAATCACCGTTTCAGACGAGTATTGTGGCAACGGCTTGGTCTGAAAGCTACCGGGCAGCGGCTGCGGACGCGCCGGGCGCGCGATCGGCTTAGCCCAGAAACGATTATCGTCGGCGTGTTCGGGGAACAGATGGCGCAGCTTCGGCATCACGTTCTCGGCGAACAGCCTTGTCGAATACATGCACTTGTCGACCGGCATGTTGCCGATATGTAGCAGGCAGAAGATGTTGCCGACATGCAGGCTGGTGCACAGATCCTCCATCCGCTGGCGCACCGTCTCCGGCGATCCGGCGATGATGTAGCCGCCATCGACCAAGTCCTTCCAGGTCAGCGGCGGCGCCACGGTGCGGGAGTACTGGTTCACGTTGCCGGTCTGCAGCGTTTTTATGGTGCGATAGCCGGGCGCATCGGCAAAGCCCGGGAACACGTGCAGGCACCGGTTGTAGAAGTAGAAGGCGTGTTCGGAGTAAAGCCGCTCGGCCTCGGCGTCGGTTTCGGCGACGAAGATGGTCTGGGCGAAACCCGCCCGATACGGAGAATTATCGGCATTCCGCTCGCCAACGCGGTTCCAGTAACCCTCCATCAGCGACTGCGCCCGCTTGTAGCCGGAGAAGCTCAGATACGAATAGCTGTATGTGTTGTCCAAACAGAAATCATAGGTCTCGACCGAGCCGCCGCCCGGGATGTGGATCGGCGGATGCGGCTTCTGCACGGTTTTCGGCCACAGATTGACGTGGCGCAGCTTGGTGTAGCGGCCGTTGAACGCGAACGGCTCGTCCTCGGTCCAGGCGCGGATGATCAGCTCATGCGCCTCGGCGTATTTCTCGCGGGTCAGTGCGGGGATGGTGCCATAGCAGAAGTTGGTGTCCATCGAGGTGCCGACCGGGAAGCCCGCGACCAGCCTGCCGCCGGAAATCCCGTCGAGCATGGCGAATTCCTCCGCCACCCGGATCGGCGGGTTGTACAGCGCGATCGAGTTGCCAAGCACGACGATGGCGGCATTCTGGGTGCGCCGCGCCAGGGAAGCCGCAATCAGATTGGGCGACGGCATCAGGCCATAACCATTCTGATGATGCTCGTTCATGCCGATGCCGTCGAAGCCCAGCGTGTCGGCGTATTCGAGCAGGTCGAGGTAGTCGTTGTAGACGTGGTGACCCTTGACCGGGTCGTACAGCTTGCTGTCAATATCGACCCAGACGGACCGGTTCTTCTCGCGGAAATCGTCCGGCAGATGCGGCCAGGGCATCAGGTTGAACCAGGTGAAACGCATGAGCTTTCTCCGTGCTACTTGTCGGTAGCTTGGCGCCGGAGAATGAAGCTGTCCAGTCGCTTACAGGTGACGGGCTCAGCTGATGCGTTTGCGGCTATCCTTGGGCGAGGCCGGGAAAGTCACCGCGCACGCCGCGAAGATCAGCCCGAGCGAACCCGGCAGCAGCCAGGCAGGCCGGGCGAGCAACGGTCGCAGCAGCTGGTCGGCAATCCAGGAGGGGGGCAGGCCGGTCAGCCGGTCCGGCAGGCCGCCATCAATCCAGCCCAACACGGTCAGCAGGTCGGGCGGCTGCACGCCGACGCTGGCGAGCGCGAAAGCGGCCACCAGCATAACGGCGGAAAACAGCATGAAAATTCGGCGCACCATCACACGAACAGCTTCTCACTTTTACGGCTGTCGTAAAGCCCCGCCACGAAGTCGCCGTAGCCGTTGTAGATCACCGTCTTAACGGTGCGTTCGTCGCCGATCAGCGTCTCGTCGGCCTGGCTCCAGCGTGGATGTGCCACCGCCGGGTTGACGTTGGCCCAGAAGCCATATTCGCTGGGGTTAATTTGCTCCCACAGGCTGACCGGACGCTTGTCGGTGAAGGTGATGCGGACCAGCGCCTTGGCCGACTTGAAGCCGTATTTCCAAGGCAGCGTGACCCGCACCGGCCCGCCATTCTGCGGCGTCAACGGCTTGCCGAACATGCCGGTGGACATGAAGGCGACATCGTTGGCGGCCTCGTCGATCGCCACGCCCTCAATATACGGCCACGGATAATACGGCGAACGCACGCCCGGCATCATCTTCTTATCGGCCAGGCTCTCGAACACGATATACTTGGCGCTTGGCTGCGGGTCGGCGATGCGCAGCAACTCGGTCATTGGAAAACCGGTCCACGGCACCGTCATCGCCCACCGCTCGACGCAGCGATGGCGATAGATGCGCTCCTCCAGCTTCACCTGGCTGATCAGGCTGTCGACGTCGAGGGTCTGAGGCTTCGCCACCATGCCGTCGATCACCACAGTCCAGGGGCGCAACTTAAGCTGCTGGGCGCTACGCCACAAATTCTTGCCCTCGCTGAACTCATAGTAGTTGTTGTAGGTCGTGGCCGAAGCTTCTGCGGTGATCTCCCGGCCTGCAACGTACTTGTCGTTGCGCGGTCCGGCCCCGCCAACCGCCGCCTCCTGCGCCATGGCCGCCCGTCCCAACGCCGTGCCGCCGATCGACAGCGCCAGGGACGTGCCGAGCAGCTTCCGCCGGCCGATCACCGCCGCCTCGGGCGTAACCTGACTCTCCGGTATTTCCCAGCCACGGCGTCGTATCACGTTCATCGGCCTGTTTCCTCGCCTCATGGCACGACCGGCGGCAGTGGCCGGAGCGCAGCATCGCACATTATGTTGGCGAGCCGAAGACAAGGGTCAAGGCATTCGCCTCGCCGTCGCCACTCGTGCTCCCTCGGCCAACGAGGCGAGTTTGGCCCAGACAACCTGTTCGACGACCTTGCCACGCCCGGCGGAGGTATCAAATCCGCAATCGACGCCGGCGATCACCCGGCCGGGATCGCCGACCGCGCGCGCCACATTCTCTATACGGTCGGCGATGATCTCCGGATGTTCGACGAAATGGGTCAGCGGGTCGATCACGCCGGCGACGATGACCTGGTCGTCGTCGAGCCGGGTGGCCTCAAGGCATCGATACTCATGGGCGTGGCGCGGGTTGGCGAACGGCAGCACGAAACCGCCGACATCGGCCTGGCGCAGCACCGGCAGGATGTCGGCAAGCGGTACGTCGCAGTCATGCGGCGCCTCGTAGTTGCCCCAGCAGACATGCAGCCGCACCCGGTCGCGCGGGATATTTATCAGTGCCGCGTTGATGGTTTCCAGCACACGCTCGACGAAGCCGATGAAGGCTGACAATGGCTGATCCTGATAGGTGATGTGGCGCTCCATCGCGAGGTCGGGCGCGTCGATCTGCAGCACGTAGCCATGCGCGACGATGGCCTCGTACTCGACCCGTAACGCCTCGCCCAGGGCGGCCAGGTAGGCGCGCTCGGTGTCGTAGAATCGGTTCAGCATCGCCGCCGCGATGATGCCGGGCGACGGCGCGGTAAGGAACGCCTCGGAGTATTCACCCTCATGCGACGCCAGCGCGTGCCGGAAATCGCCGCATTCGGCGGCAACCAGGGACCGATCGAGGTAGCGCACCTCCGACGTCGCGGTCGGCAGGGTGCCGCGCAGGCTGACCGCCGGCTTGCCCGGAATCGGCCGCTCCATCTCGGCCTGCAACGCCGGATACTTCGCGATATCGGCGAAAATCCGCCGGTTCCACGATCCGCCGAAGCCGCTCATCCGATGGCGGACATAAAGGAAAAAAGAGTCGCGCTGCTGCTCGCCGTTGTTGAGGATGTCGATGCCAGCCCGGGTCTGCCCATCCAGCACGCCGGCCAACGCCGCCTGGCCCTCGCGTGCCAAGGTGTCGGGGTCCACCGGCTCACCGGACTGGCGCGCGGCATACATCGCAGTCAGGCTCGCAGGCCTTGGCAGGCTGCCGCAATGGGTCGTCAGATAGCGCTCCGTGCTGCGTAGCATGCGGTTCCCCCCAACGTGGCCTTGACGCTGGACGCCATCTACCCTGCGAGCAAGGGGAAACAGGGGAACAGGGCCATGAACCAGAACGAGCGCGCGCTTACCTTCCAGGCGCTGCACCAGGCGGACGAAATATTCGTCATCGGCAACCCGTGGGACGCCGGATCGGCGCGCATTCTGGCCGGCCTCGGCTACAGGGCGCTGGCGACCTCCAGCAGCGCCATGGCCGGCACGCTCGGACGCCAGGATGGCCAGGTTACCCGCGAGGAGGCGCTGGCCCATTGCCGCGTGATCGTGTCGGCCACCGACCTACCGGTGTCGGCCGATCTCGAGAAGTGCTTTGCCGACGACCTGGCCGGCGTCGGCGAAACCGTCCGCCTGGCAGCAGACACCGGCCTGGTCGGCGGCTCCATCGAGGATGCGACCGGTGACGCCAGCCGGCCGCTTTTCTCGCTGGATGAAGCCGTGGCACGCGTCGCCGCAGCCGTCATGGCGGCCCGCACTTTGCCGTTCCCGTTCACCCTGACCGCGCGCACGGAGAATTTTTTGCGCGGCAACCCGAACCTCGATGACACCATTCGGCGTCTGCTCGCCTTCCAGGCCGCCGGCGCCGATGTGCTGATGGCACCGGGCCTGCCCGATATCGAAGCGGTTCGAAAGGTTTGCGCGGCGGTCTCGCGCCCGGTCAACTTCATGGCCGGTATGAAGGGCCGGTCGTTTTCGATCGCGCAGCTTGCGGAGGCCGGCGTAAAGCGCGTCAGCGTTGCAGGTTCACTCTTCCGCGCCGCCATGACCGGCCTCATCACCGCCGCCACGGAAGTCCAGGTCCAGGGCAGCTTCGGCTATCTCAACGACGCCATTCCGACCGCCGACTTCAACGCCTTGCTGGCGGGCGGTCAGCCATTGCCCCCATAGGTCAATCCGCCGGGATCGGGAGTATCGGAACCGCGCCAAGCACGGTCGCCAGCGCTACGGGTGGTATCTTGCGAATGAACACCATTGATGGCTCCAAATTATCCGCTGCGCTGCAGCAGTTATGAGGCCAACACCCGCCCCAGCAGGCGGTTCCGTGTCGCAAACGGGCATGTGAAATCGATTTTCGCCCGGCTTGATATCCTTGAAGGCCGCGCTTCAGCCGTTACCGCCTTGCTGGTAAAGGGCGGCCCGGTTTCCGGCATCACCCGCCCTGCCCTGATAGTCGGTTGCTGCCACACAGGCGGCCAGCGTTAGGCCAAGACCCAGCATCATGGCCAAAATCCGAAACCTATGGACGAACATCGTTCTTTCTCCTCTGAACTGCCCCATGTGGGGACGGAGAACCGGCGTCGCCAAAAATGATCCCGTTCAGCCCAGCGGCCAGGCGAAACTCAGTTCGTGCCCATCCGGATCGGTAATGTGGAAGAACCGCTCGCCCCAGGGCGCATCACGCGGCGCGCTGTCCGGCCGGTAGCCCGCCGCGATAAAACGCGAGTGCAGGCCATCGACATCGGAGTCGTGGAAGATCACCCGGCCCCACCACGACCATGCCTTGCCGGCCGGTTGCAGGATCAGGTTGAGGTAGCCCGGTCCAATATGAAACGTCGTAAAGGCGGCCGCCGTGCCGCCGCGCAGCAGCGGTGCGCCGGTCACCCGGTAGAATGCGACCGACGCCGCCATGTCATGCGTCGCCAGGGTCACCGCGCTGATGCTGTGGATCATGCGGCGATGTCGCCAAGCAGATCGCCGACATCCGCCATGCTCTCCAGATCCAGGATCGCGGCCGTGGCAGCCGCGACCCGCGCCGGCGCGATCGGCCGCACTGCGTTGGCAGCGCAATCGGCGAATTTCCGCTCGAGCTGCTCCACGCCAAGCGAGTTTTCCGGCGATCCCAGCGGCGACGTGGTCTCGATCATCGCGTGGCGGCCATCCGCCCGCCGCACCGTGACCTGCGCCCAGCTCTTGCCGGCGCCGGCAACGGCACGGCCCTCAATCCGCGCGGCCAGCGCCAGCACCACAGCATCGTCGATGGCGGAGACCTCGCCGATGCCGACACGGCCATGGACCAGCGCCGCCGCGACCAGGAAGGGCAGCGCGAACTGGGCCTCGACGATCTGGCGTGGTTTCCGTTTGTGCCCGGCATTTTCGAAATTGTCGACATAGGTGGCAGGATCGGTTGCGATTTTTATGGACGCCAACGTGGCACCGTCGGCCAAACCAAGTTCCTTGTGCAGGGCCACGGCAGCATCGAGGGTGGCGTGCAGTGGCCGGCCGCAGGGATACGGCTTGAAGCTGAGCTCCTCGCCGCGAAAACGAACGCCGAGTTCATAGGTCAACAGCGCGGCATCGTAGCCATTCGGTTGATACAGCTCGAAAAATCCAAATTTGCCGAGAAAGATGTTTTCCGCTCCCGTAAATCCCTCGGCCGCCAGCTCGGCGGCGAAAACCGCGCTGCCGGCCGCCTGACCCGCCTGCAGACGCTTGGTCAGCGCGCCGTCGACGATGCACTGGCGGTTGCCGGCGGCGTGGCTGTAGGCGATGCCCAACGCATGCTCCATCTGCGGCGGCGACAGGGCGAGCAGCTTTCCCGCCGCCACTGTCGCGCCGAACACGCCGATCGCCGCGGTGCGGTGCCAGCCGCGATCCAAGGTGGCGGCGAGCGCGATGCGGCACGACACGTCAAGGCCAAGCGCCACCGCCAACATCAGTTCTCGCCCGGAAATTCCGCCCAGCCGGTCGGCCACGGCCAGGCTTGCGGCCAGCACCGAAACGCCAGGGTGGATCGAGCCGCCGTGGTCTAGCGTATCATCGAAATCCAACGCATGGCCCATGCTGGCATTGAGCAGCGCCGCCTGCGCCGCCGGCATCCGGCCACCCAGCACGACCCGGCTTTCGCCGATGCCACCCCATCTTCTCAGCACCCGGGCAACCTCGGAAATGCCTGGCGAGCCAGAGCCGCCCAGCATGCATCCGAAGGTATCGAGGATGTCGCGCCGGGTCGCCTCCCGCGTGGTTGCCGGCAGGTCCTCGAACCCGATGCGGCAGACGTGCTCGGCCAAAGCGCGGGCTGGATCGGCAACCATGGGCAGTCTCCCGAGTTGTTCCGCTGCTGCGGCTTCCAATTCAATCATGAGGCATACATGACGGCGGACAAGCACCATTTCGACGCGTTCATCGCGACCGCGAAGCTGGAACTCGAACGCGCCCATCGCGGCGCGCTCAGCGCCGAGGCCGGGGAAATCCGGCGCGGGCTGGAGCTTGCGTTGACGGCCCTGCGGGAGGCGGCTGGCGAGGAGACGAGTAGGCCGGACCCGGCAACCCTGACCGAGTTGCAGGCGACCCTAGCCACCGCCCTGACCGAATTGGACAGCGGCCAGCTATCGGGAATGGAGGCGCGGATCGAGGCGGCGCGGCACCGCCTCGACGACACGACAGCCTGAGTTCTACATCGGAGGCACGACGCCGCCACGGCCGACCGCCACGGTGCTGGCGCTGAGGTTGCCATCCTCGGCGCGACGGGCGAACACCACCACTACCGCGCCGGGAACCAGCAGGCCGCGGTCGCCCTGCTCGAAGGTCACCACCGGCACATCGTCCGGCACCATGATCTTCCGCTCGCCAGCGCCGTAGTTCACCGTGATGGTGCGGCCGGCGGCCATCACCAGCGAGCCGACGGTGCCGTCGGTCATGCGGCTTTCTGGCGTCAGGTCCCAGGGTCCGTCGAGCGGGTTGATTTGGGCGCCGGGCGGCAGCACGGTCACTTCCAGCGCGCGCGCCGAGCCATCGTCGTTCGGCACCGAGGCCACGCCGACGCTGCTGCCGGGCTTGAGGTCGGCCTCCGTCGCCGCGATCACCGCGAGCACCGTCACCGGGTTGACGAGCTTGACCAAGATGGCCCGCCCGGCGCGGTCGCTGACTTCCAGCACGTCGCCGGAAAGCTGGGTCACGCTGCCACGAACCCGCGTCGGTGTGATTGCGGCCGGCGATTGGGGTGTCGCATTCGGGGGCGCGACGGTCGGGCGCGCGACAGTCGGGGGCGCGACGGTTGGGGCCAAGGTCTGGGCGGCGGCGGCGTGCAGCGTCAGGCCGGCGGCCAAGGCCGCGGCGAGTGTCTTGCGCATGGGGGAGTGTTCCTGTTGTGCTATGGGATTGTCGGCTTGGCGGGAGCGATGGCGATGTCCGGGTTGCAGATCTACGGCGTGCCGATCTCGCGATCGATCAGCAATATCTGGGCCTGTCTGGAACTCGGCCTTCCCTACCAAAATGTCCCGATCGGCTGGGACGACAATTCGATTTATTCCGAACGGTTCCGTGCCATCAATCCCAACGCCCGCGTTCCGGCGATGCGGGACGGCGATTTCGTGCTGTGGGAGTCGCTGGCGATCAATCTCTATCTGGTGCGCAAGCATGGCGGCCCGCTGGCTGCAACCAACCTGGAGCAGGAGGCGCTAGCCTGGCAATGGACGCTGTGGGCGGCGGTGCACCTGGAACGGCCGCTGATGCGCTGGGCATTTCACCGGTTCATCCTTGACGAGGCCGAGCGCGATGGCCGCGCGGCGGAAGCGGCGATGGCCGAGGCGAAGCCGCTGCTGGCGGTGCTGGAAAGCGAACTCGGCCGCAGCGCCTACCTGGCCGGTAATCGCTTCACGGTGGCCGACCTCAACGTCGGCTGCGCCATGTTCCGCTCGCACCAGCACCTCGACGTGTCCGGGATGCCCAACCTGGCGCGTTGGCTGCGCGCGGTGTTCACCCGGCCGGCGTCGGAGCGGGCCTGGGCGATCCGCGTCGCCGAGGCTGCGCGCCTGGCCTAGAGCTTTTTTCGACTAAAGTGAACCGAAAAAAGGTCTATATCGTTGTTTTAACAAGGAACTTTATCCGATCAGAAGCGCAGATTGTTCGGATATTGCTCTAGAAAATGCCCATCGCCAGCCCCGCCGCAAATGTTTTTCCGAGTTCCTCGCAGCGTTCGAGGTCGGCGGACGGGATCACCTTCATCGCCAGGATCGCATCCGGCGTCTGAGCATGGGTGTGCACGATCATCGGATCGGCCACCTGGCGCAGCCGCCAGCCGGTGGCGATGCGCGCGATCTGGCGCACCGCGTTGTGGCCATCACTGCCGGCGCAGACGAGTGACAAGAACGGTCGGCCGTTGATGCGGCCGAGCACCGGATAGTAGCTGCGGTCGAAGAAGTCCTTCATCACCCCGGCTATGGCGGCGAGGTTTTCCGGCGCCGCGAAGATGTAGCCATCCGCCGCCAGCAGGTCGTCCGGTCCGGCCGCCGCCGCCGTGACGAGCTCGACGGCAACCTCGCCATCCGACCGCGCGCCGCCCGCCGCCGCCCGCGCCATCTGCCCGGTGCCGCCGGTGCGGGAATGGTATACGATCAGCAACGACTTCATTCCCCGCACCCAAGATGTTCCATGAAACTATATGGCGCCCCGAACCCCGCCCCCAACCCGCGCCGGGTCCGCATCTTCCTGGCCGAAAAGGGAATTAATCTGCCCGAGACGCCGATCAGCCTGATGCAGCGCGAGCACAAGTCGCCCGAGCACTTCGCCCGCAACTCGCTAGGCCAGGTGCCGGTCCTGGAACTCAACGACGGCACCATGATCTCCGAGACGGTGGCGATCTGCCGCTACTTCGAGGAAGTTCAGCCGCAACCGCCGCTGTTCGGTATCGGCGCCGTCGGGCGCGCGCGGGTCGAGATGTGGGTGCGCCGCGTCGAGTTCGTGGTGATGACGCCGGTGCGCAACTTCTGGCGCCACGCTCACCCCCGCACCGCGGCGCTGCTGACGCAGTTCAAGCACTTCGGCGAGTCCAACCGCGCGATTTATGACGAGGCGCAGACCTGGCTCGACGGCGAGCTGGCGGGGAGAAAATTCCTGGCCGGCGACACCTTCACCATCGCCGACATCTGCGCCCTGACCACGATCGACTTTTCGAAATGGATCGGTCTGGAAATTCCACCCGGGCTCAACGCCCTGCACGACTGGCACGCAAGGGTCTCAGCGCGACCCAGCGCCAGCGCCTGACCAGCATTCAATCGCCGACATCACTCGACAAAGCGGGGATCGGGGCAGCCCAGTTGCGGCGTGGCGCGTTCAACATCTGGCTCGGCATGACGCCATAGGTCTCGCGTGGCAGGGCCGTCGTCACGCCCGGCCCATCGTGGCGCAGCAACGCCAATCCGACCTCACGCGCGAGACGAACAAATTCGACCGGCGGCCGGGTCTCCTCGGGTGTCACGAACAGCCCCGCCGCCTTCAGCCACAGCCCGACTCCGGGCCGGCTGGTGAACACCGCCACCGGAACCACGAGCACCAATCCCGTGAGCAAGGGCCACCACGCCAGATTGAGGCCGCCGCCCAGCAGGATGGCGGCAGCGCCGATCGCCGACGGCAAACCGAGCCGCCCCGCCGCTTCGCGCCAGGCAACCCCGCGATCCTCACGGTTTTGAGCGTCCCAACGCACCACACGGCCCGAAAACGTGTTCCACAGGAAGGCGACGTAGCAGCACAGGGTCGGCGGCCCGACCAGCATTCCGATCGCCTGCTCGGCCACCGCGCCAACCAGCAGCCGAACCGTGCCGCCAAAATCCCGCCGACGCCCGCGGTCGGCAAGCGTCCAACCGACCGCCAGGATCTTCGGCGCGAACAGCAGCCCGAACACCGCCCACATCATCGCGTCCGACCAGGCGGCCTGGGTCGCGTCCATCGGCGCACCCAACGAGCCCAGCGCCACCGCGGCAACAAGGAAAAGAACGAACAGCGGTGCCGACAGATAGTGAAGGATGCCGACGCCGAGATGCAGCACCGAGGCAAGCCGCAGCCCATCGGCGCGCAGCACCTTCATGTGCTGCATGTTGCCCTGGCACCACCGGCGGTCGCGCGCCAGGTGATCGACCAGGTTGGTCGGCGTCTGCTCGAACGATCCGGCGATCTCGGGCGCCAGCCAGACCTCCCAGCCGGCGCGCAGCATCAGCGCCGCCTCGACGGTGTCGTGGCACAGGATGTCGCCGCCGAGCGGGGCGCGGCCCGGCAGCTCGGGCAGGCCGCAATGGCGCATGAAGGCGTCGACGCGGATGATCGCGTTGTGGCCCCACCAGCTGCCGTGGCCGCCCTGCCAGAACGACTGGCCCTGGGCCAGCAGCGGGCCATAGAGCCGCGCGGAGAACTGCTGGAACCGGGCAAACAGCGTGTCCTTGCCGACAGGGTAGCACATCGTCTGCACGATGCCGGCGCGCGGGTTGGCCTCCATCAGCCCGATCATGTGGGCGATCGAGTCGCCGACCATCAGGCTGTCTGCGTCGAGCACGACCATGAAGTCGTAGGCGCCGCCCCAGCGCACGCAGAAATCCTCGACGTTGCCGGCCTTGCGCCGGATGTTTTTTTCCCTGTGGCGATAGTGGAGTTCGCGGCTGTCTGAATCCGCGCATGGCTCGCCTTCGGCCGCCAGGATGCGTGCCCGCAAGCCAGCGAACTGCATCGCCTCGGCCTCGGCGATTTCTGCGGTTCGGGTATCGCTCAGTATAAAGATATCGACGTCGCCGGTTCCACCGCGCGGCAGCGACGCCCGCATCGTGGCGACCCCGGCGAACACCGCCACCGGGTCTTCCTCATAGATGGGTATAAGCACGGCGGTGCGTGCGCGACCCGAGACGAACGGCGGCGCCAGACCGCGAACCGGCCGCAACAAGCCCATGGCGGCGACCAGCATGCCAAGCATCGGCACCCACGACGTCAGCGCCAGCGAAGCCGCGTTCACCGTCGCTAGCGCGACGAACAGGATGCCGACGGTGCCAAGCGAGCCCACCGACATCGCCGAGGCCACAGCCACGAACGCGGTAAAAACCATCACTGGCACAAGGTGGCTGGCGTGGCGAAACCATAGCGGCGCGCCGTTGGTGTCGTGGCTGGTCATGTCGGCTCCGGGAAATTCAGTCTGAGCTTGCTGAATGGGCCCCGATTGCGCCGGGAGCATGCTCAATTTGTGGCGAGAACTTGAGTGACCGCGAATTTAACTTCGCGGCTGGCGTTGGCAGCACCGTTCTCGCCC
>JAYTTA010000415.1:0-17033 GCA_043745345.1 Acetobacteraceae bacterium
GGAACGCATCCCTCAAGTAGAGGGGTCTAAAGGGGCGACTGCCCCTTTGCGGGTTTGGGCAGAGCCCAAGCTTTCTTCTGCCTGCGGCGCTCATATCCCCCCCACGGTGCGAATACGGGCACGTGGGAAAATCTCGCCCTGCGCCAATACCGGCGTGCCGGGGCGGATGCGTTCGACGATGGCATGGACATGCGCCCGGATGCCGCCGCTGGTCAGTAGCACCGGCACGTCACCCGAGGTCGTGGCGGCATCGAACGCCGCGTGCAGCAGCCGCATGAAATCCTGCAGGCGGCTTGGCGCCATTGCCAGCTGGCGGTCCTCGGCGGGGCCGATGACCGCGTCGGCGAACGCGGTTTCCCATTCGGCGGAAAGTCCCACCAGCGGGATGTATCCCTGCGGGCCAACATGGCTGTTGCTGATCTGGCGCGCCAGCCGTGCGCGGACATGGGCCACGATCGATGGGATCGCGCGGGCGGTGCCGCCGCAGGCTTCCTGGATGCCCTCCAATATCGTCGGTAGGTCACGAATCGACACCCGTTCGGCCAGCAGCGCCTGCAGCACCCGCTGCACGCTACCGACGCTGATCTGCGACGGGATCAGGTCGGCGACCAGCTTCTGGTGGTCACGCGGCAGCTCGTCCATCAGCTTCTGGGTCTCGGCGTACGACAGCAGCTCGGCCATAGTCTCCCGCAATATCTCGGTCAGGTGCGTGGTAAGCACGCTCGGCGGATCGACCACGGTGCAGCCGCGGAACAACGCTTCCTCGCGCAGGGAGGGATCGATCCACAGCGCCGGCAGGCCAAACGCCGGCTCGGTGGTAACCTCGCCGGCCAGGTCGGGGGGGCCGCCTTTGGGGTCCACTGCCAGCAGCATGGTCGGGCGCAGCTCGCCGCTGCCGGCCTCGATCTCCTTGACCTGGATACGGTAGCCGTCCGCCGGCAGCTCCATGTTGTCCTGGATGCGGACCGGCGGCAGCACGAAGCCCATCTCGCCGGCGATCGACCGTCGCAGGCCCTTGACCTGCTCGGTCAGCCGCGGCGCGTCGCCGCCGGCCAGCGCCAGCAGCCCGTAGCCGAGCTCCAGCCGGATACTGTCGATGCGCAGCGCCTCGCCGATCGGCGGGTCGCCGCCGACGGGCGCCGCCTCGGCAACCACGGCGTCGGCGTCCTCGATCGGGTTGCGATGGCGCATCCACGCCGCACCGCCGGCGAGGCCGGCAAGCGCCAGGAACGGCAGGGTCGGCAGGCCGGGCATCAGCGCCAGCACGCCGGCCGCACCCGCCGCCATCGCCAGCGGCTTCGGGTTGCCACCCAGCTGGCGCACCAGGGCGGCGTCGGCGGTACCCTCCATCCCGCCCTTGGTGACCACGATGCCGGCAGCGGTCGAGACCAGCAATGCCGGGATCTGCGACACCAGGCCATCGCCGACGGTGAGCGTGGTGAAGGTCGCCGCCGCATCGGCGAAGGCCATGCCGTGCCGCACCAGCCCGATTGCCAGCCCACCGAAGATATTGATCACCGTGATGATCAAGCCGGCGATGGCGTCGCCTCGCACGAACTTCGCGGCACCGTCCATGGCGCCATAGAAACCGCTTTCCTCCTCCAGCTCACGCCGGCGGCGGCGCGCCGTTGCCTCGTCGATCAGCCCGGCCGACATGTCAGCGTCGATCGCCATCTGCTTGCCGGGCATCGCATCCAGGCTGAACCGCGCCGCGACCTCGGCGATGCGGCCGGAGCCCTTGGTAATGACCATGAAGTTCACCACCAGCAGGATGGCGAACAGGATGACGCCGATGACCACGTCGCCACCCATCAGGAAGCCGCCGAACGCCGCCACCACCTGGCCGGCGGCCAACGGGCCCTCGTTGCCGTGCGACAGGATCAGCCGCGTGGTGGCGACGTTCAGCGACAGCCGTAGCAACGTGGTCAGCAGCAGCAGGGTCGGGAACGAGGTGAAGTCCAGCGGTCGGTGCAGGAACAGCGCCACCATCAGCACCAGCACGGCAGCGACGACCGACAGCGCCAGCCCGAGGTCGAGCAGCATCGTCGGCAGCGGCAGCACCAGCACCGACAGCAGGGCGATGACGCCGAGTGCCAACCCGACATCGGTGCCGGGCGCGATCGCGCGAAGCCGGTCCAGCCAACCCCCGCCCAATTCGATTCCGGCCTCCGCCACGCGCTCAGGCTTCCATGGCGTGCGCAACACCGGCCGCTGGTGGCGGCACGGCGATGCCGGAGTGGCTGTAGTCGCGTAGCTTGTTGCGCAGCGACCGGATAGAAATACCGAGCAGGGTCGCGGCATGAGTGCGGTTGCCGAGAGTATGGCCCAGCGTCTGCAGGATCAGGTCCTGCTCGACATCGTCCATCCGCCGGCCGACCAGTGAGCCGACCAGTGGGCTCGTCACGGGATATGGAGCGGCCTGCGGCGTGGTGATTGAAGGCCGCGCGTCCATCGCGCCAACCTCGATCGCCGACGCCTCGATTTCCGCGCCGTCGGCCAGCAGTACAGCACGATGCAATGTGTTTTCAAGCTCGCGCACGTTGCCGCGCCAGCTATGCGCCAGCAGCCGCGTGACTGCCGCCGCCGAAACAGGCCGGTACGGCAGCCCGTTGACCTCGGCGTAGCGCCGCGCGAAATGCTCGGCCAAGGCGGAAACATCGCCGGGGCGCTCGCGCAGCGACGGCACGCGCAATGCGACCACGTTGAGCCGGAAGTACAGATCCTCACGGAAGGTGCCGAGCGTCACCTCCCGGGCGAGGTCCCGGTTGGTGGTCGCCAATATCCGGACATTGACCCGGGTCGGCCCGGTGCCGCCCAGCCTGTCGATCTCACGCTCCTGGACGGCGCGCAGCAGTTTTGCCTGCAACCTTATGTCCAGCTCGCTGATTTCATCCAGCAGCAGCGTACCACCATCGGCTGCCTCGAACTTGCCGATACGGCGCGCGACCGCGCCGCTGAAGGCGCCCTTCTCATGGCCGAACAATTCGGACTCCAGCAGGTTGTCGGGGATCGCCGCGCAGTTCAAGGCAACGAACGGCCCACCAGCACGGCGCGACCGGCGATGGATGTGGCGGGCGAAAATCTCCTTGCCGGTGCCGCTCTCGCCGTGGATCAGCACCGAGGCCTCGGATCCCGCGACCTGCTCGGCCCGCTTCACCGCCGCCGCCATCACCGGATCGCGCACCACCATGACATGGCTTTCGCCCGACGCCGCCTGCAGGATCGCGGCGATCAGCTCGGGATCGGGCGGCAGCGGCAGATATTCGCGCGCGCCCTCGCGGATGGCGCGCAGCACGGTCTCCGGATCGTTGCCGGTGCCGCAGGCGACCACCGGCACCGCGATCCGCTCGCGCGCCAGGGCACGCACCACGGCGCCGACATCGTGCGCCACGTCGCACAGCACCAGATCGAGCCTGCCATCGCCGCGCACCCGCACCAGCGCCGCATCGGTGTCGTCGGCCTGATCGAGTTTGGCGCCGCGCGCCATGGCGATCCGCGCCGCCTGGCCGAGTTCGCCGGCCAGCGAGCCGATGATCAGCACCCGCATTTCGAGGTTCCTAGACCGCCCGCCTAAACGGCGCGATCGGCCTTGATGATCTCGGTCATAGTCACGCCCAGCCGCGTGTCGTCGACCATCACCACCTCGCCGCGCGCCACCAGCCGGTTGTTGACGTAGATGTCGATCGCCTCGCCGAGTTTTCGATCCAGTTCCACCACCGCGCCGCGGCCGAGCTTCAGCAGCTGGCTGACCTGCATCGTCGCCTTGCCGAGCACAACGCTGACGGTAACCGGGATGTCGTAGACGGCGTCGAGTTCACGCGGGCCACGTGGGGGCTTGCTGTCGCCATCCGGCGGGCTCGCCTCCGGCAGTTCGGCCAGGTCTATCTCATTCGCCATGACGGCTTGCTCCGGGTAACGGGTTTGGCTGGATCAGTCCGTTGGCGACAAGAACGCCAACGATCTCGTTCCACAGCGCCGTTGTGTCGCGCATCGCGCAACCATCCTGCCAGGCGATGCGGACGTCGCCCCGCAGCATGGTCTCAGTCGGCAGAAACCGGATGCGTGCCATCAGATCAGCATCGATGCGCAGGATCTCGTGGTCCAGCGCCGCCAGGGTGGCCGGATGGGCGCGGATGGTTATGGCGGGCTCCGCGGTCAGCGCCGGCAGCATGGCACGCGCGACCACCACCGCCTCGGCATCGCCGTGCGCCGCGCACAAGGTAGGCAGGACAGCGCCGAGCGTGCTTAGCAGCAGCCCCGCAATGGCGTCGGCGGTGTCGCCAGCGGCATTCCGGGCCACTTCCGTCGCAGCATCGAGCTGCACCGCAAGTTGCGCAATGGCGTGCTGCAACCGTGCCTCGTCCTCGGCCTCGATGTCATGGCGGGCGGCGATGCGGCCGGCCTCGAAGCCCTGGGCCCGGGCCGCCATCACGTCGGCTTGGCCATAAATGGGGATCGGTGGCGCAACCACGGCCGGAGACGGACTAGCATCCTGACAATCGAAATCCTCGGCGAACAGGATGCCGTCGCCACCACGACGGGTAAGAATCGTGTCGACCTTCACGCCACCATCTCCTCGTCCGCGCCTTCGCTGATCTCGATCTGACCCTGCGCCGCCAGATCCTTGGCCAGCAGCACGATGGCGGCCTGCGCCTCATCGACGTCACGCAGCTTGACCGGGCCGAGGGCCTCGATGTCGTCACGCAGCATCTTGGAGGCGCGGTCCGACATGTTCTTGAAGAACAGCTCCCGCACCGGCTCCGAGGCGCCTTTGAGCGCGATTGGTAGCTTGTCCTTCTCGATCGAGCGCAGCAGGGTCTGCACCGCCGAACCCGATAGCCGCGCCAGGTCGTCGAAGGTGAACATCAGCGCCTTAATCTTCTCCGACGACTCTCGGTTGCGTTCCTCCAGGGCCGCCATGAACCGCCCTTCCGAGGTGCGGTCGAGGTTGTTGAAGATCTCGGCCATCATCTCATGAGAGTCGCGCCTTGTGGTGCGCGCGAGGTTGGTCATGAACTCGGCGCGAAGGGTCTTCTCGATGCCGTCGAGCACGTCCTTCTGGACGCTCTCCATGCGCAGCATCCGCATCACCACCTCCATGGCAAAGCTGTCGGGCAGTATCGCCAGCACGCGCGCCGCGTGGTCGGCCTTGACCTTCGACAGCACCACGGCGACCGTCTGCGGGTATTCGTTCTTGAGGTAGTTGGCCAGCACCGCCTCGGGCACGTTGCCGAGCTTGTCCCACATCGTGCGCCCGGCCGGGCCGCGGATTTCCTCCATGATCTGCGCCGCCCGGTCGCGCGGCAGCGATTTCTGCAACAGCCGCTCGGTGCTCTCGAAGCTGCCGACCAGATTGCCGGAGCTGCCCATGCTCTCGATGAAGTCGGCGCATAGACGCTCGACGATGTCGGCACGGATCGAGCCCAGCTGTGACATCGCCGACGAGATCTCCTTAATCTCGTCTTCATGCATCAAGGTGAACAGCCTGGCACAAGGCTCGTCGCCCAGGGTCATCATCAGGATCGCCGCCTTCTGCGCGCCGGTGACGCCACGATAGTTCTCGAGTTTCAGCCTCACGCCGGCTCCGCCCCCATCCAGCCGCGCATCACCGCCAAGGTCTCCTCGGGATGCTTTTCCACCAGGTTGGCGATGCGGCGTAGCGAGGAGGCGCGCATCTGCCCGTCGATCTGGGCGATGTTGACCATGCTGTCATCCTCGAGCTGGGGCACGCCGACGGTGCCGTCCGGTGCCATCGCCGCGTCCTGCGGTGAGCCGAGAAAGGCCGCGCTGCCGCCGGCATAGCCGGCCGCCAGAAGCCCGGCTGGCGCCTCGCTGCCCAACAGGGCCGGCCCCAGGGTGGTGATCCGAAGCACCATCGGGCGCAGCACCAGCAGCAGCACCAGCAGCCCGATCAGGCCAAACAACCCGGTCTCGGCGAGGTGCAGCAGATCGGATTTTTCAATGTTCATGCCAAGCAGGCTGGGGCGGTCGGCACCAGGGGTGGCGTCCTCCTGAATGAACCGCATCGACACGACCTCGACCTGGTCGCCGCGCTTGTCGTCGAAGCCGATCGTGGTCTTAGTCAGGGCAACGATGCGCGCCAGCTCCTCCTCGGCGCGCGGTTGCCACGTGACCTTGCCGTCCAATCCGGCCGATGACACGCCGTCCACCATCACGGCCAGGCTGATGCGCTCGATCACCGGCTGCTCGCGCGTCGTGGTGCGCACGGTCTTGCCGATCTCGAAGTTGCTGGTCTCCTCCTGGCGCGCCTGCTGGCTGCCGCTGGCGGTACTCGCCGCATCGGCGTTGGGCAGGTTGTTCTGCACCGAGGTGGTGGGATTGGCCTCGGTGCTCTTGCTGGTGTCGGAAACGTTCTGCTGGCTGCGTAGCACCGAGCCCTCGGGATCGAACTTTTCCTGCGTCTCGGCGACGCGATCGAAGCTCATGCGCACGGCGGCCTCGGCCCGCACGTGGCCGGTGCCCAGGCTGCGCTCCAGCATCTCCTCGACCGAATGCGACAGCCGCAATTCGGTGGCGCGGCGTACTTCTTCCGACGACAAGGCGGTGCCCGGTATGTTCATCGGCTCGCCGGCCCGTGCAAGCAGATCGCCCCGCGCATCGACGATCGAAATATTCTGCGGACGCAGCCCGGGCACCGCGGCGGCGATCAGGTTGACGATCGCCTGCACGCCGGAACGGTCGAGCCGCGCGACGCCGGTCATGGTTAGCAGCACGCTGGCCTGCGCGTCCTGGCGTTCGCGCGCGAACGGCTCGCGCTTGGCCAGCACCAGGTGAACGCGCACCGCCCGCACGCCGTTGATCGCCCGAATGGTGCGCGAAAGCTCGCCCTCCATCGCGCGCGTCTCGTTGATCTTCTGCTGGAACTCGGTCGCCGCCATGCCGTCGCTGCGGTCGAAGATCTCGTAGCCGATGGAACCACCCGCGGGCAGCCCGTCCTTGGCCAGCAGCATCCGCGCCGGCGCCACCTGGTCGATCGGGACCAGAATCTGGGCGCCCTGGCCGGCCAAGCGGAAGGCGATGTGGTTCCGAGTCAGATGGTCCACCACCTGGCCGCTGTCACGCAGATCGAGGTCCCCATACAGCAGCGCCATGCGCTCGCTGCCGGCGCGCATGGTGAGCATCGCCAGCACGCCGAGCACCCCCATGGCCACCGCGGCCATGGCGCCGAGCCGCATCGCACCCAGCGCGCGCAGGCCGTCGAGCAGGGCCTTCATCCCCGATGCCCTGAAAGACCGATGACCTCATTCCGCATGCGCGGCCCAACCCCTGGCTGCTCGGCTTCCTGCCGATACCGCAAGTGTCTCCCGTCGCGCTTACCGGGCCATTAACGGCTTGAGGTTTTCGGAAAAGGCGGGCCGGGGCAGCGGCCCCGGACGCGCCCGCCTCACGACGGCTAGCCGTCCACGGATTGGACTTTGGAGAAGTCCACGCCCAGGGCGCCCAGTTGCAGTTGCAGCGTGTCGCCGGATTTCTGCACGCTGGTCGCCTTGCCGACCACCGTGAACTGCAGTGCCATCGTGCTGCCGTCGGCGTTGGCGCCGAGCACCGCGACCTTGTAGGCGCCGTCCGCCACCGGCTTGCCGCGGCTGTCGGTGCCGCCCCACTTCCAGTCGTTGACGCCCTTCGCGGCCGTCATCACCACGTCGGAGATCCTGGCGCCGGTATCGTTCGATACGATGATCTCCACCGGCTGCGCGCTGGTCGCGGTGTAGCGCACGTCGCCGGCGCCGTTCTGCAGCGATACGTGGTCGGAGGCGACCTCGACCTGCTTGCCGACCAGCGAGGAGGACTGCATCACCTGCCCGCTCTGGGTCAGCTGGATCAGCTGCGTCAGGCTTGCATTGGTATTTATCTGCTGCGACACGCCGGTGAACTGCACCAGCTGGCTGGTGAACTGGTTGGTGTCGAGCGGGCTGGTCGGATCCTGGTTCTTCAACTGCGTCATCAGCAGGCCCAGGAAATTCTGGAAGTTTCCCGACAGCGTGCTGAGCGCGTTGCCATTCGTGGAGGCAGCACTGGTCGAGGCGGCACTCGCCTGCGGGGCGGCGACGGATGCGAGGCTCATGTCTTTCTCCTTGCCGGTCGTTCAAGCCGTGATGTCGACGCCGGCGCGCAACCATTTCTGCGCGCCGGCGGAAGTTTCTGCCGCTCGATCGCCGCGGCCTTGCCGGTTGTCCTCGCCGTGGTCCCCACCGGAACCGAAGCCGTGGCGTCCCGAAGCACTTTCACCGGAAGCATCCGAACCTCCGGCCGCCGCAGGGTTCGCACCGGCCTCGATGCGCGGCGCCAGCTGAAACTCGATCTGCCTGCCCGCCGATATCCCGGCCTGGTCCAGCGCCTGCTCCAGCTGGTGGCGGTCGTGCTGCAGCAGCACCAGCGTCTCCGGACGCTCAGCCGCGATCCGTATCTCGGCCGGTCCCGATGCCGGCCGATCGATGCGGATTTCAACCTGGCCAAGCTCCGCCGGGTCGAGCCGCAGCGTCAGCCGGTGCGTGCCGAAACTCGCATCGGTCAGCGACAGCAGGGCGGGAACCACCTGTTGCGCCGGGGAATTTTCCCGGAGGCCTGCAGTCGCCGCGACATCCGGCAGCAAGGGCTTTCCAAGGCAGGCCGCCGGCGCGCCGGGCGCGGCGGACAACGCGATCATGGGTGTCGCAGCCTCTGCCGCCGAGCCGACCGCTGCCGTGACCTGCGCGCCGACCGATCCCGCCTCCGTCCGCAATGCCGCCTCAACGCCAGACCTGGCATTATCGGCCGTGATGGTTGGAGCCGCGGGCGGACCTAAGGCAGCAACCGGCACGGCATTCGTAGCGGCCGGTGCCGACAAGGCCAGCGATTGCGGTGCCGCCGGCGGCGCGACCACCAGATTCAGTACCGGCAGATCCAATACCGGCAAATCCACTACCGGCAATCCGGTTGGCTGCGCATCGACTGGCTGCGGACCGGCCAGCCTTGGGGTTGCCGGAGCTGCCGGCGATCCGGCGCTTCGCGGTTTACCGCCCGTCGCGCGATCCTGCGACGTTGGAGCGGCAGCCATCGCGCCTGCACCGGGAACGGGTGGCGCGGCGGCGATGCCAGCCGCCAGATTTGGAGCCGCCGCCACCGCCAGTCCAGCGGCATCCGCCGCCGGTGCAATGGCCACAGGCCCGTCGTATACGGCAGGTATGGCCGCAGCAGCCGCGACCCCCTCGGCCGCCTGCGCCAGCGCCGCCTGCAGATTGCCGGCGAACGAGGCCGCCGACGGGTCCCGCCGGGCGCGACCGTCGCCGGCGCCAGCCGGGCTCGCGCCAACCGTGGCCGCCGCCGGTGCTGCGGCAAGCGATACGAGCGAGGTGAGAGGCGGAGCGGGGATCATCCTGTTCCTTGGTCGGGTCTGGCCGGCGGCGGAAGTGGCAATCATTGGCGATGGCTGGGTAGCAATCGCCGGGCCATCCGCCCTGATCGAGGAAATCGGCTGGTTGTCCGTGCCACGAGCCCGGTCGTCGGCATCCACCCGGCAGCTTCTGCCCGGCAGGTCCTGCCGCCGACAAGAAATGCTCATGGAAAAACCCTTTGATCTCGCCCGCGGCGGCGCGTTCCCGCACGTCGCGGCCCTGGCACGCGAGTTGCTCAGCCGTGCCTGCCCGGAGACCGAAAAACCCGGCGGCACAAGGAGTAGCAGCGATGTCCCTGTTCGGCGCCATGAGCACCGCGATCAGCGGCCTGAACGCGCAGTCGGCCGCGTTCGGCAACATCAGTGACAACGTCGCCAACAGCCAGACCGTCGGCTTCAAGCGGGTTGACACGCGGTTCATCGACTATCTCACCACCAGCACGCCCGACGCCAACAACTCGGGCGCCGTCGTCGCGCGGCCCGACTACATCAACAGCGTGCAGGGCACCGTGACGCAGTCCGACAACCCGCTCGCTTTGGCGATCGCCGGACAGGGCTTCTTCCAGGTCAGCCAGCAGAACGGCAGCATCGCCGGCCAACCGACCTTCAGCCCGCAGCAGCTCTACACCCGCGCCGGCGACTTCAAACTCGACAAGAACGGCTATCTCGCCAACGGCTCGGGCGAGTTCCTCAACGGCTGGGCGGTGGCCTCCGGCACCGGCATCGTCAACCGAAACGCGATGACGCCGATCCAGGTGACGCAGACGGTGTTCAATCCGATCCCGACCTCCAAGGTCACGCTGTCGGCCAACCTGCCGGCGACGCCCGCCGCCGGCACGCCGATCTCATCGCAGATCAACGTCTATGACGGGCTCGGTACCCTGCACACCGTCTCGCTGAACTGGAACCAGGTCTCGATCAACGCCTGGACGGTATCCGTCAACAGCCCCGACGACGCGACAGCCGCGGCGCGCGGCACCGCCGACGTTCTGTTCGGCCCCGGCTTCGGCAGCCCGGTGCCGACCGGCACGATCGGCAACGTGACCACGGTGACCGGCAGCGTGACTACTCCGGGCTATGCCGCCGGCACCCCCGCCACGCTCAGCTTCGTGACCGATTTCGGCTCTGGCCCGCAGACCATCGCGGTCGATCTCGGCACCTTCGGCACCGCCGCCGGCGTCACCCAGTTCGCGGGAACCCAGTACAGCCTGCGCGGCCTGACCCAGGATGGCGTGCCGCCCGGCGCCTTCGCCTCGATCGCCACGCGCCCCACCGGCGACATCGTCGTCAACTACGACAACGGCCAGAGCCGCACCGTGGCCCGGGTGCCGGTCACCACCTTCAACAATCCGGACAGGCTGCAGCGCAAAGACGGCCAGGCCTTCGCCGTCACGCTCGAAAGCGGTAACCCACTGGCCGAGGACGCCAACACCAACGGCGCCGGCAACCTCGTCACCTCGTCCACCGAAAGCTCCAACGTCGATATCGCCAGCGAGTTCAGCAAGCTGATCGTGGCCCAGCGCGCCTACTCGGCCAACACCAAGATGGTGACTACGGCCGACGAGCTGCTGCAGCAGACGATCGACATGAAACGATGATTAGGGTCTTTGAAACGATAGCCGGCGCATAAAGCCGGCATGAGCCTCATCGGTGCCATGTCCATTGCGTCCGGCGGCCTGGCCAATATCGGCCGGCAGCTCGGCGTCGTGTCGCAGAATGTCGCCAACGCCGGCACCCCCGGCTATGCCCGCGAACTGGCGTCGCAGGAAAACATCACCGCCAGCGGCATCGGCATGGGCGTGCGCAGCCTGGCCACGACCCGCACCACCGACGCGCTACTGACCGGCGAGACGCTGGTGCAGAACGCGACCGTGGCCGGGCTGACGACGCAGCAGAACGCGCTGGCCGCGATCGACGCGGTGGCCGGCACGCCCGGTTCAGGTGACGACCTGGCCAGCCGGCTCGGCGCGCTGCAGGACGGTTTTTCCGGGCTGCTCGCCGACCCCGGCAACCAGACCGCGCAGCGCCAGGTGGTCACCGCCGCGCAAACCCTGGCCACTGGCCTGAATACGATGTCCGATACCTACGCGACCCAGCGCCAGGCCGCCGAGGACGCGGTGGTGAACGACGTCGCCACGCTGAACACCACCCTGTCGGGGATCGGCGCACTGTCGGGCCAGATTGTCAGGCTGCGGGCGCTCGGCACCAGTACCGCCGACCTCGAGAACCAGCGTGACGCCGCGGTGACCGGACTGTCGCAGATGATTGACGTGAGGTCCCTGGTCCAGGGCAACGGCGATATAATCCTGCTGACCCGCTCGGGCCTGTCGCTGCCGACCGGCGACGGGCAGGTCCAGTTTTCGACCACGGGCGCCACGATGGCAGCGGCCGTGCATTATCCGGGCGGCGGCGTGCCGGCGGTGATGCTGGGCGGCACGGACATCAGCCGGCAGTTGGCCGGCGGGCGCATCGGTGCCAACCTAAAGCTGCGCGACACCACATTGCCGACGTTCCAGGCTGAGCTCGACGAATTCTCGCAGAATCTGGCAACGAGGTTCGACGCGCAGGGGCTGCGCCTGTTCAGCGACCCCGCCGGCAGCATCGCGGCCGGCGGCGGCCTGCCGGCGCAGACCGGCTATGTCGGCTTCGCCGGCACCATCGGCGTCAACCCGGCGATCGCCGCCAACGCCGCCCTGGTGCGCGACGGCACGTCGGCGGTCGCCGGCGCCGCAGGCGGCGCCAGCGCCTTCACCCCCAACCCCGCCGGCGGCCCGGCCGGGTTTGCGACGCTGATCGCCCGGGTGCTGGATTTCACCCTCGGTGCCGAGGCGCAGGCGGGCGTCACCCAGCCGGCCTCGATGACGGCGGGCCTCGGCGCCGCCGGCAACCTCACGGCACCTTATACCCCGCCCGCCACCCTATCGGGCATCGCCGTTTCGCTCACCGCAGCACAGGCTCAGACCAGCGGCGCGATCGCCGACCAGCTCACGATCGAGCACGCGGTGCAGACGACCCTGAACGGCAAACTCTCGTCAGAGGTCGGCGTCAACGTGGACAGCGAGATGTCAAGCATGATCACCCTGCAGAGCGCCTACGGTGCCAACGCCAAGGTGATCTCCGCCGTCGAGGCGATGTGGGACCAGCTGCTGGCATCGGTGAAATAGAATGAGCGGATCGATCGCGTCCGGCCGGCAGTACGGCACCATGGGCAGTCTGGTCGCCAATGCCGGCGTCGCGCGCCAAAACCTCGATGCGCTGACGCGGCAGGCCTCCTCCGGCAAGGTCGCCGACGACTATGCCGGGCTCGGTGCGGGTGCAAGAACCTCGCTCGACCTGCGGCCGGCGATCGGCCATGCCAGGGCCGGCCAGGCCAACATCGATGCCGCCGCCGGACGGATGGACCAGACCCAGACCGCGATGACCGCGCTACAGGACATTGCGGCCAGCTTCCACGCCCGCATGAACAACCTCAACGGCCTCAACGCCGGTGAGGTCGACAGCACCGCGGCCGACGCGCGCGCCGCCCTGACCCAGGTCGCCGGGCTGCTCAACACTCGCGATGGCGACGTCTACGTGTTCGCCGGCCGCGACACTGCCAACCCGCCGGTGCCGAACGCCGACGCTATCCTGACGTCGGGCTACTACACCCAGATCAACACGGCGGTCACCGGCCTTGGCGGCGCCGGAGCGGCGGCCACCATCGCCGCGACCCTGGCGGTCGCGACCTCCAATGCGGCCGGCACGTCACCGTTCTCGGCCAGCCAGTCGCAGCCTGCCGCCGTGCTCGCGGGCCAGGTGCCGACCGTCGATACCGGCGCCGGACCGCGCCCGCGCGTCGGCCTGCTCGCCAGCGCCAACTCCAACGTGGCCTCGACCGGACCCTCCACGGCGGGGTCCTATGCGCGCGACCTGATGCGGGCGCTGGCGACGATCGGCTCACTATCCAGCGGCCAGATCGGCGCCACCGGCTTTTCGGCGCTGGTTGACGACACAACGGCCGGCTTGAACAGCGCGGTCAGCGCGATGGCGTCGGATGCCGGCGTGCTCGGCGATACGAAAACCTTGTTGACGGCGACACGCTCAACCCTCGGCGACGTGCAGGTCGCGCTGACCTCCCAGGTGTCGTCGGTCGAGGATGTCGACATGGCGGCGACCTTGTCGGCGCTACAGCTGGCGCAGACCCGTCTCCAGGCCTCCTTCCAGCTGATCGCCGGCGAGGCATCGCTGTCGCTGGTGAAATATATCTGATCCGGATGGAACTATTTCTTGTTGCTTCATCGTGCATTAACCGCCGCGGGCAATGATTCGGCAGGCCGCAAAAACGCGGAGCAAACTTTACCGACGGGCGAGCAAAGGTAAGATACCATGTCCCTGAATTCTGTGAACACCAACATAAGCGCGATGATCGCGCTCCAGTCCCTCAACAAGACCAACAACGCGCTGGCCGCGGTCCAGAAGGAGGTCTCCACCGGCTATCGCGTGGCCGACGCCACCGATGACGGCGCGGCCTACGCCGTGGCGCAGCGGGTGCGATCGGACGTCAGCTCGCTGACCTCGGCCAACCAGCAACTCGGCAACGTCAAGGGCCTGATCTCGACGACGCTCTCGGGCCTGAACGATGTCTCGACCCTGATGAAGGACATGCGCGACGTGATGGTGAAGCTGGCGGATGGCAACACCATCGGCAGCCAGCGGACCCAGTACACCGCGCAGTACAAGACCGATCTAGCCAACCTGAAATCCGACATCCAGGATGCCGCCTACAGCGGCAAGACGCTGATCGGCAACATCACCGGCAGCTCGGGGTCGTTCGGCAAGGTGGCGGTGATCCGCAACGAACAGGCGGCGACCTACGGCATCGCGACGTTCGGCGGCTCGGCGTTGTATGGCGCCATCGCCTTTGGTAGCACGACGTTCGCCAGCGCCACATTATCGGCGGCGGCGATCACCGCGACGGGCGCGTTCATCACCGCCTTGAACACTCTCGGCACGGGACTGAACGCTTATGGTGCCGCTTCCAAATACGTCGACAACCAGATTTCATATAATAACAACAAGATCGATAGCCTGAATTCTGGCTTGGGCTCCCTGGTCGATGCCGACCTCGCCAAGGAAGCGGCGCAGCTGCAGTCGCTGCAGATCCGCCAGCAGCTCGGCACGCAGGCACTCTCGCTTGCCAACCAAGCCCCGCAGACCTTGCTCAGCCTGTTCAAGTAAGGCGACGTCCGGGCCGGACCGAGGGTCCGGCCCGGACGCCAAGGCTGCTTTGCTTCCGTCAGCGACACAGGAAACGATCGATGTCCAATCTGGTCCTTGAATTACGGTCCGGCGAGGTGATGGTCATCAACGGCGCGCCCATCCGCTTTCGCACCAAAACCCGCATCGAGCTGACCGCCAAGGCCCGGTTCCTGTTCGGCAAGCAGATATTGCCGCCGGACCAGTGCGACAGCCCGTCGCGCCGGATCTACTTCGCGCTGCAAACCGCCTATATCGGTGCCGAGGAGGAACGGGCGGGCGGACTGGAAGCAGCCCGGCAGCTCATCGTCGCGTTCCAGGCCGCCACAACCTCGCGCCTGGCCGGCGAGATCCTTGATCGCGCACTGGCCGCAGCCGAGAGCGATGACTGCTACCAGGCTCTAAAACTCGCGCGAAGAATCATCCGCCACGAAGACACCGTGCTGGGCCTGGTAACGGACCAGACCGGGGGTTCCGGCATTCCATCGAACCGATCATCGCACGGCGTCCTGCCGGCTTCGCGGCACCCGCTCCAGAATGGGGGTTTAGTGGAACATGTTTCGGACAAGTAGTGTCTTCAACAGGATCGGAGCGATGGCTTCATGAGCAATGCCATACGGGCCTATCAGGCCTCCTCCGGCCATCGCGATCTGCGCGCGCAGGAAGCCGATATTTTCCATCAGGCGATCGGCGGGTTACGCGCGGCGCGCGATGCCGGGCCGATCCAGCAGGTGCGCGCCTTGGCCGACAACCGGCGGCTGTGGATGGCGGTGGTCGATCTGGTGCGCGATCCGGCCAACCAGCTGCCGGCCGGGTTGCGCGCCGCGATCGCCTCGGTCGGGCTGGCGGTCCATCGCGAAATGGATGCCGACCGGCCCGACTTCGCTTTCCTGATCTCGATCAACGAGAACATCGCGGCCGGTCTGCGCGGCGCGGCCTGAACGCAATGACCACGCTCGATCCCAGCCTGCTGACGCTGATCGGCGGCAATACTTCTCAGGCATTCTCGCTGCTTGGCAGCTTGTATGGTGGTGCCGGTGTCGGTACCGGCGCGCAGGCCGGACTTGCGGCGCTGGCGTCGGCGGAGAAGAACGAGACGAGGCAAGTCGCCGCAACGGCGAAGCAGCTGGACGTGCAGCGCGACATCGCCGCTTTTCGCAACGGTGTTGCGGCGGCCAAGGACCCGGCCACCGCCCTGAAGAATCCGGCCGTGCTGAAGGTTCTACTGACCGCCAACGGACTTGGCGATCAGCTCAGCTACATCGCGCTGGCGACCAAGATGCTGCTGTCGAACCTTAAAGATCCGAAGTCGCTCGCCAACACGCTGTCCGACAAGCGGTGGAAACCGGTTGCCACGACCTACAACTTTGCCGCCGCGGGACTGGCGGTGCTGAAAAACCCGGCGGTGCTGAACACCCTCGTCAACAGCTATGCCGAGATCGCATGGCGCAAGTCGCTCGATACGGCCACGCCCGGCCTGTCGAATGCGCTTACCTTCCGCGCCAAGGCGGCCGGTATCAAGTCGGTCGACCAGATCCTCGGCGACACCACGCTTCGCACCGTCGTCACCACGGCGCTGAACATCCCTCAGGAGATCGCCTTCCAGGGATTGCCGGCGCAGGAGAAGGCGATCTCCACCCGCCTCGACATCACCCGGCTCGCAGACCCCAAATTCGTCGAGTCCTTCACCCAGAGCTACCTGATCGCCGCCGGCAACGCGGCTTCCGGCACGGGCAACGGCTTCACCAGCATCGCCGCGGGCACGGCCTCGTTGCTGATCTGATCGTCAACCGTCCGGTTCAAAAGGAGCCCCGCCATGGAATTGCAGCAAACCACCATCGATCCGGGCACGGTGATCCGCCAGTTGGCGGCGATGATCGCCGCCGGCCGTGTCGGCCCCGCCCGTCACCTGCTCGCCGCGGCCCGGCGCCTGGCACCGGATGCGCCGGAGCTGGCGCTGCTTTCGATCCGGCTGGCGATCCGGCAGGATCGTTCGACCGACGCATTGGACGAGCTTGAAACCGCGATCACGGCCACGCCCCTCGATGCCGCGCTGCTGAAGGTTCGCGCCGACCTGCGCTCCGACCTGCAGGACCTGCCCGGCGCGGTTCAGGATGCGGCGCAAGCCGTCCTGCTCGATCGCGACGACCCTGAGGCGAAGGCGCTGCTCGGTGTCCTGCTGCTCGAAACCGGCCAGCCGGAGGATGGCGGCCGGTGCCTGGCCGAGGCGGTGGCGATGCGGCCGACCAACCCGTTCTACCGCCATGGCCTGGCGCGCGCGCAGATTGCCTGTGGCGCGCCTGACGCTGCCGCCGCCACGCTGGATGCGGCAATCGGTGCAAATCCGGCACGCGGCGATCTGCGCGTCGAGGCCGTGATGCTGCGGTTGCGACAGAAGGATTTC
>JAYTTA010000416.1:0-4473 GCA_043745345.1 Acetobacteraceae bacterium
ATATAGCGATCGAGACCGGCAATCCGGCCCTTCGCGATCCGGGTGCCGATGATTTCCAGGCTGCCGATGATCCCGGCCAGCGTGTTGTTGAAGTCGTGCGCGATACCCCCGGTCAACTGCCCGAGCGCTTCCATCTTCTGACTCTGTCGCAACTGTTCGCTCAACTCGCCGATACGACGCAGGCTGCGTATGAGCACATCCGTCACTGCGTGACCCAATGCTTCGGCGATCTCCAGCTCCCACGCGGCCCAGGGCCGGCTAAAGTCATGCCGTGGCTCCTCGACGCGCTTGAAGAGTGCGGACCGGGCCATGGCGGCGATCTGCTCCGGCCCGAGCGTGGTGTTTGAGTCGACGAGCGGTGCCTCCTTGCCCCGGAACCACAGGAGCATCTCGCTTCGATCGGCATTCAGGAAAACAGCGAGCACCCCGCAGGCGACAGCGGCATGGGGAGCCCAGCCCGGATACAGCGACGGCAGCCTGTCCGTCTGGAACGGCCCGTCCTCATGGCCGCGCAACCAGTCGGCCAGTTCCAGCACGGCAAATTCCGGAGGCGTGCTGCCGACCAGCAAGGTCTTGCCGTCATGCAGCACGGCAGCGCCCGTCGCATTGAAGAAACTGGCGATGGTGACTTTGCCGCAGCTCAGCGCGGCACTGACATCCTCCGCGCCTGCCATGTGTGCCAGAAGCTCGCCAAGGCGCTGGGCGTCGGCACGCCGGGCGCGCTCGATCTGAGCTCGTTCGGCAGGACCTACCCGTACGGCAAAGGCGTTCGCCAGCGCCATGGCCGCGGCCCGCTGTCCCGGGGTCGTCGGGTGCGGCTGCCGGTGATGGCAGACGATCAGGCCCCATAACCGGCCATCGTCGATAAGCGATAGCGACATCAGGCCGTTGATGTCCAGGGCGCGATGAACTGCGAGGTGTGCCGGCGAGACGCTGCGCAGTCTGGCGCATGTCATGTCGATTGCCCGGCCAGTGACACCCGATCCGGCCCAGCCTGGGTCAACCTGCAACGGAACAGATTTCGCATCCCGGTCCCACACGCACCGTAGAGGGGACAGTAGATACATCGCTCGCGCCTGCGATGGAATGTTGGAGGCGTGAAAACGTTGTCCACTCAACGACTGGTTCCAGTCACTCACCATATCCTCAGCCAAGGCCTGGCCGTTCCAATCCTGATCGAACTGGTAGATCAGCACACGCTCGTAACCGGTCAGCAGTCGGATGGCACGCACGACGACAGCGGCAAGGTCTTCCAGATCTTCCGTAACTCGGCGCAGCTGGGCAATGCTGCGCTGCAAGATCCGGGTTGCCGCCAGCGTCTCGGCCTCGCCCTGGAAGGTCATGGCCTCGAGTTCCACCAGAACCAGGCCAGCTTGGATATGAATGGCCGCCTCCAGTTCCGGAATCCCGCCTCGTGCCGGGATCGAAATCTCCCACGGCGTTCCGTTGCGAAAACTTTCGATCTCCAGCAAGGTCTGTAATTCTACGCGAAATTCCTGTCCCAGAAGGTCGCCCAACTTACCGCCGGGTGCCATGCCCTCGGCTGGAGGCCCGTGAGGCAGAAAGTTGGCAATGTTCGCGCTGGCCGCCACGATCGTCATGTCCCTGTCCGGGTCGAATACGATGAGTGCGCCATGCGGTTGGATGGTGCCGGGCGTGTGGATCGGCTCTCGCTCACACGACGGTTCATTCCCGAAATTGTCTGATACTGTGACTAAATCAGAGTCAAGCACGCATATCACCAATCAAACATGTATTAATTTACAATTAGCCTGTCGTATCCTACCATAGATGTCGAGGATACGACTCATTTCAGCCAATGCACTACGACAGTGGCAAGGAAGACGTCGCCCATGAAGTTGCGGGCGGTTTTGTCGTGGCGGGTTGCGATGGCGCGCCAGCCCTTCGGTGTCGTCCAATGACCGGCGGCAGGGCCGGCATGGCCGAGCCGCCGGCTTTGCCAAGATTGATCGTGTGCATGGCGATCTTTCCCTGTAAATTATATTGAAATATGACTTAGTCAGGGTGACAGAGCAGGGCCTGATTGAACGCCCTATGGCGACTTGCCACCGGCCACCGGCCAGGTGAACCGGATGTTGTTCTTCGCCATCCCGTCACGCACCACCGCCATGCCGCCGGACTTGATCATCCATTCCAGCCGGTGGTCGCGATATTCACGCCGCATCGCGCCCGACGCCACGCGGTCGGCGGCATTGCCCATCAGCGCCTGTGCCGCCATGAACTCCTCGAAAGTCTTGGCAACCGACGGCCGCAGCCGCACGCGCCGCAGCCAAAGATCGAGCGGCGATCCCGCTTCCGGTCCGAACCCGAACAGCACCGACCGGTTGAGGAACGGCGCCACCGACAGATCGGCCCACCCGAAATTCTCACCGGTGAACCACTCCCGGTCACCGAGATGTCCCGCCAGCCAGCCCTGGATTTCCGCCGTCTGCACCGCCGCCGCGCCACGCAGCTGCTCGGCCAAAGCACCCTCGGCACGCCGGAACCATGCGATCTCGCCCAGCCCCCAGTTAATCGCCTCGTAGCTGGTGTCGCAGACATCCTCGATCATCCGCGCCCGCGCCCGCGCCGCCGGATCGCGCGGCAGCAGTGCCGGCGCCGGCACCTTGTCCTCCAGATACTCAAGAATGACCGTCGAGTCGAAAACCCGCACATCGTCATCGATCAGCAGCGGAACCTCGACTCGGACATTGCCGTCGGCAAAATCACCCCGCGCCGATCCGGAGCCAAGCCCATCCGGACGCTCGACCGTGAACGGGATGTTCTTCTCGCGCAGCGCGATCTTCACCTTCTGCACATAGGACGACAGCGGATGCTCATACAGTTTCACTGGCTCTTCCCCCGCGCCGCTGCCGACGCCCACCCTACATCAGCTACTAACGACCGGGTCCGACGTTTGTCATCCAAATACTATACGCCAGGTCAAACCCGCTCATTCGAATCACGGTCCGGCGAAACCACGGTCCGGCTGGCATCCAGCGCTGCCTGCAACGTGTAGGCCGCCGCCATCCGGTCCACCGCCGCCGCCCGCTTCTTGTGGCTGAGATCGGCCTCGTTGATCAGAAAACGGTTGACCGCTGCCGAGGAAAGCCGCTCGTCCCACAACGCCGCCGGTAAACCCGCCGCCTGCGACAACGCCCGCGTCCAGTCGCGCGCTGCCTGCGCCGCCGGCCCGAAGCTGCCGTCCATCGACAGCGGCAGCCCGACCACCAGCCCGCCGGCGCCTTCCTTGCGGGCGATCGCCAGGATCTCGGCCGCGTTCTCCGCCAGCTTCCCGCGCTTCAGGCTGCCGTAAGGGGTCGCCAGCCCTAGCAGCACATCGGACAGCGCCAGGCCAATCACCTTCGCCCCCGGATCGACGCCGATCAGCCGCGCGTGGCGGGGCAGCAGGGCGCGAAGCTGCGTTAGGTTGAACAGGGCCATGGCGGCGTTTATGGTCCGCCCCTTCGCGACCACCTAGGATTTTTCGACGTCATGACGCTCGACCCCGCAACCGTCCGACGCATCGCCGCACTCGCCCGCATTCGCGTCGAGGACGCTGAAATTGCCCCCCTGCAATCCGAGCTCAGCCAGATCCTCGGCTGGATCGAGCAGCTGAACGAGGTTGACGTCGACGGCATCGAACCACTCACCGGCGCCGCCCAGATGGCGCTGCGGCTGCGCGAAGACGTCGTCACCGACGGCTTCTACCCGGAAAAGGTGCTGGCCAACGCTCCCGACCGCGCCGGCAACTTCTTCGCCGTGCCCAAGGTGGTCGAGTGATGTTCGATCTTTCCCTGTCCCAGGCCCGTGACGCGCTGCGCGCCAAAAAAATCTCGTCGCGGGAACTGACGCAGGCCTATCTCGACGCGATCGAAAAACTCAATCCGCGCCTGAACGCCTACATCACGGTCACGCCCGAACGCGCTTTGGCCCAAGCCGACTTCGCCGATACCGCATTGGCGCGTGGCGAGCTGGGCAAACTGACCGGCATTCCCCTCGCGGTGAAAGATTTATTCTGCACCGAAGGCGTGCGCACCACCGCCGGCAGCCGCATCCTCGACAACTTCGTCCCGCCGTACGAGAGCACCGTCAGCGCCAACCTGCTGCGTGACGGGGCGGTGTTCCTCGGCAAAGCCAACCTGGACGAGTTCGCCATGGGCTCGTCCAACATGACCTCCGCCTACGGCGCCGTAGAAAACCCCTGGAAACGGCGCAACGATGATAAGGCGGTGCTGGTCCCCGGCGGCTCCTCCGGCGGCTCCGCGGCCGCCGTCGCCGCGCGCCTGGCGCTCGGCGCCACCGCCACCGACACCGGCGGCTCGATCCGCCAGCCGGCCTCGTTCTGCGGCATCGCCGGCATCAAGCCGACCTACGGCCGCTGCTCGCGCTGGGGCGTGGTTGCGTTCGCCTCCTCGCTCGACCAGGCGGGGCCGGTCGCGCGGAACGTCGAGGATTGCGCCATCCTGCTCG
>JAYTTA010000417.1:0-4467 GCA_043745345.1 Acetobacteraceae bacterium
CGGCGCGACGGCGCGCCGGCGGTGCCGACGCGCTGGATTTCGCGGCTGGATGCCATGCTGGCCGGACATCGCCTGGCGCTGCCTGAACATCCCGCCGCCGCCTGGGCCGAGGCGCTCGACCTCCCCCACGACGGTCCGAAGCCGGTGTCGGCGCCACAGCCGCGGCCGCCGGTCGCACTGCGTCCGAGAAAGCTCAGCGTCACCGAGATCGAGACCTGGCTGCGCGACCCCTATGCGATCTACGCCCGGCATATTCTCAGGCTTCGGAAACTCGACCCGATCGACCAGGAGACCGACGCCGCCGATTATGGCTCCCTGGTGCATGACGGCATCCACCGGTTCCTGGCGCAGCACGGCACTAAGTTCCCGGCGAATGCCGCCCGGCATCTTCGCGGTTCGTTCGCCGAGGTGTTGAAGACCGCCAGCCTGCGCCCGGCGTTGGAGGCCTGGTGGACACCACGGCTGGACCGCATCGCCGACTGGATCGTCACTACCGAGATCGAGCGTCGCAACATCTCGGCGCCGGTGAAGATCCTGTCCGAATGCCTGGGATCTTGGGAGCTGGCCGACCGCCGGTTCACCCTGACCGGCCGCGCCGACCGGATCGAGCGACATGCCGACGGGAGCCTGGTCATCCTCGACTACAAGACCGGCGTGGTGCCGAACGGCAAGCAGGTCGGTGCCGGACTGGCGCCGCAGCTGCTGCTGGAGGCGGCGATGGCCGAGGCCGGCGGCTTCGGCGGGGACGCTGCCGGGAGGGTACGGGAACTGGCCTACTGGCATTTGACGGGCGGGCCGACGCCGGGCAACGAGGCAAAGTTGTTCGGCGCCAAAAGCAATCCCGCTGCTAAGGGCGTATCGGTCGGCGAGGCGATCGCGGAGGCGATCGAGCGGCTGCAGGGGCGGATCGACGACTTCGACAGGCTTGAGACCGCCTACCTGTCCCACCCGCATCCCTCGATGGCGCCGCGCTTTTCGAACTATGGCCAGCTCGCCCGTGTCGCCGAATGGGCGGGCGGCGAGGACGAATGAACGATTTCCCGGACCTCCTGACCTCGACGGCGACGCGGGACCGCGCGACGGCGGCCCAGCGCACGGCCTCCAGCCCCGCAGTGTCCGCGTTCGTCGCCGCGTCGGCGGGTTCCGGAAAAACCAAGCTGCTGACCGACCGGCTGCTGCGGCTGATGCTGGGCGGGGCGGAGCCCGCGCGCATCCAGTGCCTGACCTTCACCAAGGCGGCGGCGGCCGAGATGGCGATCCGACTCAACCGCACACTCGGCGAGTGGGTCGGCTTTTCCGATGCGGTGCTCGATGCCCGACTGCGCGAGCTTGACGTGGTCCCGTCGGACACGATGCGCCAGGACGCGCGAAAACTGTTCGCCCACGTGCTCGATCTACCCGGCGGCATGCGAATCGGCACCATCCACGCCTTCTGCCAGTCGCTGCTGCGCCGGTTCCCGCTGGAGGCCAGGCTATCGCCGTATTTCAAGCTCATCGAGGACCGCGACGCTGAGCACGCGCTGTCCGAGGCGCGCGAGGAAATGCTGGAGTTGGCGCATGCGGCCGGCGCGCGCAATGCCCTTGACCGGATCGCCGGGCTGACCTCGCTCGATGGATTTGCCGGGCTGGTGCGGTCGCTGCGCGCCGATCCCGCCCGCCTGGCGGCGTTGGCGACGATGGCGGCACCGGACCTGTATGCGGCTCAGGCGCGCACCCTCGGCCTCGAGCCCGGCGACGACCATGACGCTATCCATGCACGCGGCGCAGCCTGGGATGCAGGCGAACTCCAGGCCGCCGCCGAACGGTTGCTGCGGGTCGGCACACCCGCGTCGAAAATCACGGCCGAACAGATGCTTGGCTGGCTTGCGCTGCCGGAAGACAGCCGAGCCGAGGATTGGGACGAATGGCTGAAACTATTCCTGACCAAGGCCGGCGAGCCCCGCGCCGCCGGCGGCTTCGTCAAGGGTAACCTGTTCAAGAACGAGCCGGAGCTCGCGCTGCCGTTCCTGGCCGAAGCCACGCGACTGTATGCCGTCGAGGACAGCATCCGCGCGGTCGACGTGGCAAAAATATCGGCGGCACTGGTGGCGCTGGCGGCACCCGTCGCCGAGGGCTACACGATGCGAAAGCGGCAATCCGGCCATCTCGACTACGACGACCTGATCCAGGCGACATCGAAGCTGCTGATCGATCCCGGTTCCGCCTGGGTGCTCTACAAGCTCGATGGCGGTCTCGATCATTTGTTATTGGATGAGGTCCAGGACACTGCGCCGGCGCAGTGGATCATCGCGCGCCAGCTGGCCGCCGAGTTTTTCACCGGCGCCTCCGCCCGCGACGTCGAGCGCACGGTGTTCGCGGTCGGCGATCGCAAGCAGTCGATCTATTCCGTTCAAGGTGCGGATGCCGCCGGATTTGAGCGCGAGCGCCGGTTGCTCGCCGGGATGGTGACCGACGCCGCGCAAAGCTGGCAGGACGTGCCGATGGACGTGTCGTTCCGCTCGACGGCACCCATCCTTTCACTGGTCGACGCGGTGTTCGCCGATCCGGTCGCCGCCGCCGGCGTGGTGCTGGAGGGCGAGACGCTGCTGCACTTCGCCGATCGCGCCGGGTTCGCGGGATCGGTCGAGCTGTGGCCGCTGACGCCGCCTCCGGTCGCCGACATGCCGGAGGCCTGGGGCGTCGCCACCCGCAACACCCGGGCGATATCCGGCCGCCAAAAACTCTCGGATGCACTGGCGGACTGGATCTTTTCGCAGACCAACGGCGCGGTAATGCTGGAGAGCCGTGGCCGCGCGCTAGCCCCGGGCGATGTGCTGGTGCTGGTGCGACGGCGCGACGAATTGGCCAGCGCCCTGGTCGGCGCGCTCAAGAAGCTCGGCGTGGCGGTGGCTGGGCTGGACCGCCTGGCGCTGACCGAGCAGCCTGCGGTGCAGGACCTGCTGGCGCTCGGCGACGCGCTGCTGCTGCCCGAGGACGACCTTACCCTCGCCTGCGTGCTGACCAGCCCGCTCGGCGGCCTGACCGACGACAGCCTGATGCACCTGGCGATGCAACGGCGCGGGTCGCTGTGGCATGCGTTGCGCGACCGTGCCCGCGAACTGCCGGATTGGCGCTTCGCCCACGACTTCATCGCGGCGTTGCTGGCCCGGGCCGACCATGTCTCGCCGCATGTCCTGCTGTGCGAGGCGCTGGGTCCGCTTGGCGGAAGGGCGCGGCTGTTTTCCCGGCTGGGCGCCGAGGCGGCCGAGCCGATCGACGAGCTGCTAAACGCGGCACTCGACTACGCCCGCACCCATCCGCCGTCGCTGCAGGGCTTCCTGTCCTGGCTCCGGCGGTCGGGCGCCGAGGTCAAGCGGCAGCCGGAAGCCGCCGGCAACGCGGTCCGCATCATGACCGTGCATGGCGCCAAGGGGTTGCAGGCGCCGGTCGTCATCCTGCCCGACACCACCGCCCTGCCGCCCGATGACGGCGCGCTGCTGTGGCAGCACGACGCGCATTCCGGCGTGACAGTGCCGCTGTGGGCGCCGCGGAAAGGGCTGCGCTGCAAGGTGACCGACGACATGCGGGTGGCCGTGCGGCGGCAGGCGATGGAGGAGCACAACCGGCTGCTTTATGTCGCGCTGACCCGGGCCGAGGACCGGCTGCTGGTGTGTGGCTTCCAGCCCGGCCAGGCCGTTCCAGAAGACGCTTGGTATCCGATGATCGCCCGTGGCTTTACCGCCATCGGCGCGCAGCCGGCGCCGTTCAGCCTGCCCGCCGGCAACGCGTGGGAGGGCGAGGCGATGTGCTTTTCCAGCATCCAGACGGCACCGCCGAAGCAGGACGATCCGCGCGCCGGCGCTATCGCCGCGATCGCCGAGCTGCCGGATTGGATCGGCCGGTCACCGCGTTGGCGCGCGAGGCCGGTGCCGGTCGAGCCGCCAACGTCAAAGAAGCTGGCTCCAAGCCGGCCGGCCGACATCCTGTTCGGCACCGTCCCGGCCGCGTTATCGCCGCTGGGGCTGCGCGACGTCTCGGGACGCAGGTTCCATCGCGGCGAGCTGATCCATACCCTGCTGCAGCATCTGCCCTCCCTGCCGCGCGCCGGATGGCGCGACGCCGCGGAGATGCTGCTGGCACGCCCGGTAAACCGGATGCACGGCAATGAGGTGATCGACGAGATCCTGGCCATCCTCGACCATCCGGACCTGGCGCCGCTGTTCAGGCCGGGCAGCGATGCCGAGGTCCCGCTCACCGGCGTTGTCAACGGCGTCATCATCGACGGCCGTGTCGACCGGCTGGCAGTGACGGACACCATGGTGCTGCTCGCCGACTACAAGACCAACCGCGATCCGCCGGCGGGAATCGACAACACGCCGGTGCTCTATCTGCGCCAGATGGCGGCCTATCGCGGCGTGCTGCGCCAGGTTTTTGCCACCGTTCCGATACGCTGCGCGCTGGTCTGGACCCGAACCGCCGAAGTCGTCA
>JAYTTA010000418.1:0-4452 GCA_043745345.1 Acetobacteraceae bacterium
GGTCGAAATTCTTTAAGCAATGATGACCTTGTCCGATCCGAGGCAGACAGTTTGACAAGGGATGGCCTAGGCTTCGGTGACGATCCTGCCGGTTCTCAAGGTGATCGGTCGATAGAGAACGCTGTACGCGATTTGAAGGGCTTTCAATCCGCCGACGGCGCTGCGCCTTTTGGTGAAGGGTCGATCGCCGCACGTGCCATAACCGGCATCGAGGGTTTGGCACGCGGCCTTGAGGTATTCGGAGCAGCGGCCACAGCAGTCGACGCCGTTAACTCGGCAGCAACTGCTGGACAGCAACTTGCAAGTGGGGACGCCATCGGTGCAGCCGAGACGGTCGCTGGTTTTGGCGCTCGGTTGGAGGGCGGACTTGCTGGCGCAGAACTTGGAGCACTTGCAGGAGAAGAGATTGGCTCCCTGTTCGGTCCAGTTGGGGCAGCGGCAGGTGCACTGGCTGGGGGAGTTCTCGGCGCCGTTGCTGGCGTAGAGGCGGCCGAAAGCTTGCTGGGACAGTTCGAACAGGCGCTGTCGAGCGTGTATAAAATGTTTTCGGGTTCAGACAGCTCTTCGTCGGGGGAAGGCCAGGCGCCCACCCCGGGTAGCGACCTTGCTTCAGATGGCGCCTCCAACCTGGGCGGCGGCGACACTGGCGACGCTAGCGGGTCCGCCGAGACCGCCTCCGGCGCCAGCGGCCAGATCATCGACCCGATCGTCCTTGACCTGACCGGCCGCGGGCTCTCCCTAACGGCCTTGTCCGCCTCCGCACCGTCCTTCGACCTCGCCAATACCGGCTTCGCCCGGCGGACGGGTTGGGTCGGGGCGGGCACTGGGCTGCTCGGCATTGATCGGAACGGCGACGGCAAGCTCACCTCCCTGTCCGACTTGTTCGGCGAAAGCGCCGGCGTCAAAGACGGCTTTGCCGCCCTGGCAGCCCTGGATAGCAACGGCGATGGTAAGATCGACGCATCCGATAGCGCCTTTACGCAGCTGCGGGTTTGGGTCGATAGCAACGGTGATGGGAAAACCGACGCTGGCGAGCTGAAGACGCTCACCGAGCTCGGCATTACCTCGATCAATCTCACGGCGGTCTCACGGCGGTCGCCAGCGATCAAACGCTGAACGGCAACAAGATCCTTGCGATCGGCTCGTACACCCTCGCCAGTGGGACGGTGCGAGAGATTGCGGATGTCGGCTTTGCCAACAGCGCTACCTACACGACACCAACGAGGTACGTGGCGGTCACTGCAGCGATCGCCGAATTACCAGACCTACATGGGTATGGAACTCTAACCAGCCTGCGCCAGGTCATGGTCGACCTGCCCGGCCTCTCTGCGGCGGTACAGGCATTCCAAGCACTACCTGCTGGCACGTCCTACGCCGACGTCCTGGCCGCCACGCAGGCCGTTATGCTCGAGTGGGCCGGCGCAACCGACATCGACCCGGCCAGCCGCGGCGACGCGTTTGATGGCCGCAAGCTTGCCTTCCTCGAGCGTTACTTGGGCGACGCTATGACATTCCAGTCGTCCGCCGGGTCGCCAGGTAACCCATCGGCTCTCGCCGGGGCTATCCTGACGCAAAGCCGGAGCGATTTGCAGCTTGGCATCGCTGCCCGCTTGCTTGTCCAGACCGATCCCGCGCTGCGACAAGCTTTCGTCTACAACGCTTCGCTGGATGCCGTCCTGCCTGTTCGGGACATCGTCACCGCCTTAACCGGTCTCAGCCATAGCCTTGGTTCTCTAACTCCGGCGTCGCTCGACGCATGGCGCGAGGCTGCGCTTGTCATCAATGCCATGCGCCAGGATCTGCACGTCGATACGCAGTCGCTCACGACTCTCATGGGCCAAGTGCTGACGCCGAACATAGCGGCCGTGGTCAGCGCGGCGGCGAACAACCTTGATGTCCAGCTCGACGGTGGCGGTACGCTGACCTTCAGCGACCCGAACTGGGCCGGGTCGGTCGACCGGCGGTACGCGGACCTGCAGAATGCAACGCCCGCCCGTGTGTTCGCTGCAACGACCGTCGCGACGAAGGACATCGGCGTAAGTGGCCGTGACACATTCATGCTCGATGCCGGTGCCGGGCATCTCGAGATCGATGAGAGCAAGCTAAGTTATCAGGCGACCCAGGACAGCACGCTGGAGCTTGGTGCCGGTCTGAAGGCAACCGATTTTATTACCAAAACGATTGATGGGAGCGGTGACGTCATACTGACTGACGTCGTGACTGGTGACGAGATTACGCTAGACGGGCAGACTCGTATGCAGACTGTCTTTCACTACCAGTCACCAGATACCGGCGGGGTAAGTTCGTTAGTATTTACCGACGGAACTGTCTGGGATCGGCACGACATCGAATCGGGTATTGTGTTTAGTCTCGGCTCTGGCCAAGTCATCTTGAAGACTGACAGTAACTTTGCCACTGTCAGATTCGGACTAGGAATTTCTGCAGCCGACGTTCTGCTGCAAGGGATAGATGCTGGTGACTTAACAGTGTCCTTGAAAAACAACACGTCTGATAGTTACACTATGGCCGGCGACCTATACCGGAATTCCACTGTATATAGCCGAGCTGGTTCAATTGGCTTCACCGATGGGACTTCTATGGCGCTTGGCCCGAACCTGAACCTCACCTGGACCGGCACAGCCGCCAATACCGTCCTGACCGGCAGTGGCTGGGGATCAAACACCTTCGTGCTCGGCGCCGGCAGCGATCAGGTTACCTTTGGCAATGGCAGCCTCGGCGGCTCGAACCAGAACACGGTGCTATTCGGTCTCGGTGACGGCCAGGTCGTTATCAACCCGAATGGTGGCGTCGGCACGATCCAGATGGCGGCCGGCATCAGCGCGGCCGATCTCACCTACCAGGTCGACGACGCAACGCGGGACCTGTTCATCACCGTCGGCGGCGCAGGCAGCGTCGGCGACAAACTGACCCTCAAGGGCGACCTCTACAACAACTGGGGCGTGCAGAGCCGCATCGGCATCGGCTTTGCCGACGGCACGACGCTCGACGTCGGCCCCGTCCTGACTTTCATCCGGACCGGCACGGCCACCAACACCGACCTCGTCGGCAGCGGCTGGGGCGCCAACACCTTCGTGCTCGGCGCCGGCGGCGATCACGTCACCTTCGGCACTGGCAGCCACCAGGGCTCGAACCAGAACATCGTGCTCTTCCACCGCGGCGACGGGGCGGCAACTGTAAACACCAACGGCGCACAGGGTTTGCTAAAGCTCGGCTCGGGCATCAGTCGGGCCGATGTCATGCTGACAACCGATCTGAGTGGCGATCTGAAGCTCTCGCTCGAAGGTGCCACTGACAGCTTGACCGTGGCTCAGGCACTCGCGCCTGGAAACACCGCGATCCAGTCCCCAACCTTCGCCGACGGTACGACTTGGGGCCTGAGCCAGCTTGCCTTCTTGGCTAATACGGGAACAGCCGGTGCGAGCACTCTTGCTGGGACCACAGGCAATGATATCCTCGATGGACAGGGCAAAGCGACGCTAATTATCGGCGGCGGCGGCAATCACACGTACCTGATGCGACAGGGCTACGGCGCCGTGGCGATTGACAACGCGACTAACAATGGCGGAGCGGCTCAGGGCGAGATCGATTTCGGGCGGGGCGTTTCGGAGCAAAATCTTTGGTTCACCCGGTCTGGTGATGATCTGGTTGCTCAGATCCTTGGGTCGGCCGATGCCGTGGACGTCAAAAGCTCGTTCGGCAGCAATCCGAGCGCCCAAGTGGCCGGATTTACGGCCTATGACGGTCTGAAATTAGGCGGGCAAGTGGGTCAGCTCGTATCGGCCATGGCAACATTCGCGACGAGCAGCCCCGGGTTCGACCCCACCAAGAGCACGATGCCCGTCGCCTCGTCGCTGCAGGCGGCTCTCGGTACTGCTTGGCATAGCTGACTGGTGCATACCCCGCGGCAGACCGTTGGACATCCAGTATGACCAGCGCAATCTGCCGCGGAAGCGGTTACTGACGAAAGCTCCTTGATCTTAGTGTCTGTCCGGTAAGTTCATGCGGGATTGCATAGTTTTCTGAGCATGAGACGGATGGAAGCCACGCGCAGGAAGGCGCGTGCGTTATAGCTGCGGTTCTCCCAATCCTTGGCGAGCCTGCGGCAGCGATTGAGCCAGGCGATGGTGCGCTCGACTAGCCATCGCTTCGGCAGCACCACGAACTGAGCTGCTGCCGGTTTGGTGGACACGCAGCTTAAGCTGACGCTTTGATCCGCTCGAATTCCATAGGGCTGAGATGCCCGTTGGTCGAGCGGCGTCGGCGCGGGTTGTAGAACCTCTCGATGTAGTCGAACACGTCAGCCCGGGCCTGGTTCCGGGTGCGATACACCTTGCGGGCTGTCCGTTCGGTTTTCAACGAAGAGAAGAAGCTCTCCATCGCCGCGTTGTCCCAGACATTGCCGGACCGGCTCATGCTGCAAATAACGCCGTG
>JAYTTA010000419.1:0-4447 GCA_043745345.1 Acetobacteraceae bacterium
TCGAGAAGTTCGACCTGTTCCTGGAAATCGCGGCTCGCTCCCTATCGGGGCAGCCGCCTTCCCCGACTAGGCAGCTTGTCGGCGATTTCGCCGGGCTCCTGCTGATCCTGCTCGGCGGCGCGATGATGGCGGTCGCGACACTGCGTTTCCATCAGATCCAGAAGCAGATCGATGCCGCCGAGATGCATCCCGCCATGGGCACTGGCATGGATGTAATCTTGATCCTGCTGCTGCTGGTGCTTACCGCCGCGCTGTTCGGTTATCTTCTCTATGCGGTGCTCAGGCGGATTTAGCTGACGCCGCAGGCAGAATGCCTGCGGGGCGGGCTCATACTTACTTGCGTAACCATCAATGCCCAACCCGTCCGCGCGCAATCAGCGCCCGCGCCCGCTCCGCCAGCAGCTTCAGCTCGAAAGGCTTGCCGAGCACCTCCATGTCGGGGCCCAGCCGGGCCTCGCCGTCGATCGCGTTGCCGGCATAGCCGGTGATCAGCAGAACGGGCAGACGCGGCACCAGCGCCTGCGCGGCGTCGGCCAGTTGGCGCCCGTTCAGTCCGTTCGGCAGTCCGACATCGGTTACCAGCAGGTCAACGCCGCCCCCGCGCAGCGATTGTCGCAAGGCCGCCAATCCCTCGTGGCCGTTGCTGGCTTCAAGCACCTGGCAGCCGAGTTCCCGCAGCGCGCTTGCCGTGAACTCGCGGATCACCGGCTCATCCTCGACCAGCAGCACCGTGCCGCCGACGAAGGTGGCGCCGGCCCGCTGCTCCATCTGGCGGTCCGGCTGCCGGTGCGCGCCTGGCTCCCCGGGATGGCGGGGCAGATGCAGATGCACCGAGGTCCCGACCCCGACCTCGCTTTCCAGCCGCAGGACGCCGCCCGACTGGCGGACGAAGCCGTAGATCTGGCTCAGGCCAAGGCCGGTGCCCTGCCCATCGGACTTGGTGGTGAAAAAGGGTTCGCCCGCGTGCGTCAGAACCTCGGGCGTCATACCGACACCGCTGTCGGCCACCGTGATCCGCACGTAGTCACCTGGGTCGGCTCCCTCCCAGGTGACGGTGTCGGCCGCGGTCAGTGCCACGTGCGTGGTGTCGATCCGCAGTGTTCCGCCACCTGGCAGCATGGCGTCGCGTGCGTTGATCGCCAGGTTGAGAAGCGCGTTCTCCAGCTGGTTCGGGTCGCAGCGTACTGGCCAGGAGCCGTCCTGCGGCTGGATATCGACCGTGATCGCCGGCCCGACGGTCTGACGGATCAGGCTGGCCATGCCGTCAACCAGGTCATCGGCAAGGATGGCCCTGGGATCCAGCGCCTGCCGCCGGCCGAAAGCCAGCAGCCGTCGCGTGAGAGCCGCCGCGCGTTCCGCCGCATCGCGCGCGGCATCGAGCAGCGCCGGTGCTTTCTCCGGCTGCCCGGCGGCGATGCGCCGCCTGGCGAGCTCGATCCCGCTGGCGACACCCTGGAGCATATTGTTGAAGTCGTGCGCGATGCCGCCGGTCAGCTGACCGACCGCCTCCATCTTCTGGGCTTGGCGCAGCGCCTCCTCGATCCGACGGCGATCGGCGATCTCGGCCGCGACGCGCTGTTCCAGCGTGTCGTTGAGATCGCGAAGGGCGATTTCCGCCAGGGTCCGGTCGGTCACGTCGACGCCCTCGACGAAAATTCCGGTTACCTCCCCGGCGGCGTTGCGGACTGGCTGGTAGATGAAGTCGAGATATCTTTCCTGCACGATCCCGGAGCCCTTGACCTCGAAGACATATTTCGCGCCACGCAAGATAATCGCCTCCCCGGTCCGGAAAGCGCGGTCCAGAAGGTTGATATAGCCTTGCGCCACCACCTCCGGCAGCGCTTCGACCACGGTCCGGCCGAGAACCTCGCGCTGGCCGATCAGGCGGGAATAGGTATCGTTCACCATGTCGAAGCGGTGCTCAGGCCCGCTCAGCATGGCGATGAAGCTGGGTGCCTGGGCGAACAGCAGGGCAAGCCGGTCACGCTCTGCTGTTCGTGCCGCGGCGTATTCCGCCTGCAGCCGCTCCGCCAGGACCTGCGCGGTCGTCTCGGTGCAGATGACCAGAACGCCGCCGACGCCGGTTGCCGTGCCTTCCTGCGCGATAGGCGAGTAGCCGTAGGTCCAATAGACATCCTCGCGGCCGCCGCCGCGCGTGATCGGAACCAGCTGGTTCTCGTGCCAGGTGGCCCCTCCGCCCGACATCACCTGCTCGATCTGCGGGCCGATCATGTTCCAGATCTCGGCCCACACCTCACGACCCGGTTGGCCCAGGGCGGAGGGGTGCCGGTCGGCGCCGATCAGCGACCGGTGGGCATCGTTGTACAGGCAAATAAGGGCCGGGCCCCAGAACACGAACATCGGATGCCGCGTGCCGAGCAGCAGGCTGACAACCACGCGCAATGCCTGCGGCCACGTTTCGGGCTGGCCGAGCTGGGTGGCGGACCAGTCCTTCGCCCGCATCAGCGCGCCCATCTCTCCGCCGCCGGCGAGGAACGACGACGGCGTCATGGCAAGCTTGGCAGGTTGACTTCGAGTAGTTTCCGCAGGCGCATAGGCCCGACAATGACCGAACTCGGCGCGATTTCAAAGTTACCAGATAAAGCCCGGCATGGCCGCCAGCGGATCCAGCCCGACCTCGCCGGCCGCGCGCGCCGCCCGTTCTGGATCACCGGCGAGGGCATCGCCATGCAGCCCCCCCAGCACCCAGCAGGCGGCGACGCCGATCGCCGCCGCGCCCGCGATGTCAGTGCGGAGCGAGTCGCCGACGGCGAGCACCCGGTTCAGCTTCACGGCCAGGGTGTCCAGCACCGTGGCGTAGATCGCGGGGTCCGGCTTGCCGAGCGATCGCACCTGCCCGCCTAGCGCCTGGTAACGCACCGCCAGCGATCCGGCGCACAGCACGCGCACCCCGCCGCGGATCACCTCGAGATCCGGGTTGCCGCACACCATCGCCAGCCCGGCCGCCTGGCATTCAGCCAGCACCGGCTCGAATTCGGACATGTCGGTGGGGTTTCGGTGATCGTCGGGGCCGGTGTTGAGCACGAATTCCGCCTCATCCGGCCGGTCGACGATCGTGAGCCCAAGCCCGTCCATCACGTTGCGGTCACGCTCGGGACCGAGATGAAACACGCGGTTGCCAAGCGCGCGCCAGAATGTGTCGGGACGGTCGCGCAGGTGGCGATGCACCGCCTCGCCGCTGGTCAGGATGTCGGTGTAGAGGTCGTCGGCGATGCCCATCTGCCGCATCGAGGCCTGGGCGGCGTGGTTACGGCGCGGCGCGTTGGACAGCATGACCACGCGCTTGCCAGCGGCCTTGAGATTCGCCAGGCAGTCGACCGCGCCGGGATAGGGCCGCACGCCATCATGCACGACTCCCCACAGATCGACGATAAAGCCGTCAAAGTTCTCCGCCAACGGGCCGAAACGTTGCAAGAATTGCATCAGGCGGCATCCTGGGACAGGTTGGCGTAGCGCGCGGCGTCACTGCCGACAGCGTCCTCGATCCGAGCAAAGCCGCGCTGTTTCAGGCAGTCGGAAAGCTCCCGCAGCAGGCGAGGGATTAGCGCCGGGCCGGCATAGGCGAACTCGGAATAGAGCTGCACCAGGCTGGCGCCAGCCTGAATCTTGGCCATCGCGTCGGCGCCGGTGCGCACGCCGCCGACGCCGACCAGCATCAGCCTTCCCCGCGCGAGGAGAAAGGCGCGTGCCAGCATCCGGGTCGACATCGCGAACAGCGGCGCGCCGGAAAGCCCGCCGGTCTCGATGCGGTGCGCCGAGCGCAAGCCGTCCGGCCGCGAGATCGTGGTGTTGGAGACGATTAGCCCGTCGATGCCGGCGGCGACGCAGACCTCGATCAGCCCAGCCAACCCGTCCGGCGACAAATCCGGTGCGACCTTGACCAGCAGTGGCGGGCGCTGCGGCACGGCCGCATTGACCGCGGCCAGGATGGCGGCGAGCCGGCTTTCGCCCTGCAGGTCGCGTAGGCCCGGCGTGTTGGGTGAGGAGACGTTGATCACCACGTAATTCGCGTGTGCCGAGACCGCCTTCAGCATCTCGGGGAAATCCCGCTCAGGATCGGCGCCGTCCTTATTGATGCCGATATTGGCGCCCAGCTTGATCGTTCCGCGCGGAATGGCTTCCAGACGCGCGAGGTAGCGATCCAGGCCGCCGTTGTTGAAACCCAGCCGGTTGATCACCGCATGATCCTCGGCCAACCGGAACACGCGGGGCGTCGGATTTCCCGGCTGCGGGCGTCTGGTCACTGTGCCGGTCTCGATAAAGCCGAAGCCAAGCCGCATCAACGCCGGCACCGCGCCGGCATCTTTGTCGAATCCCGCCGCAAGCCCGATTGGATTGGCGAATTCCAGACCCAGCGTCGAGATCGCGAGAGTAGGGTCGGCGTTTCCGTCAAAATGGCCCGCAAGGCCCGATCTGAGCCCCAGCA
>JAYTTA010000420.1:0-16807 GCA_043745345.1 Acetobacteraceae bacterium
GCCAGCAGGACCTGGACGATGGCCATGCGCCAGCCCGGTAGTTCGATCCTGTTGCCGAACAGGGTGATGGTGCCGAAGACTTTCGACAACGTGATGTAGGCGGCGACTGTGGCCCACAGCGCGGCGCCGATCGCGTACATTACCACGGCGGCGGTGCGCTCGCCGAAGAACGGCACTGTGGTCGGCTCGACGAACAGCACGGCACCGCCCAGCACCATGCCGCCGAGGGCGAAGGTGAGCGAGCAGAACGCCACCGTCTTGGCGATCTGCAGGGGAGTCAGGCCCCAGTGAGCATAGAGCCGGTAACGCACCGCAGCACCGGATACCGCGGCGAAACCGAGGTTGTGCGACAGCGCGTAGGCGCAGAACGAGGCGAACGAAACGCGGCCGTAAGATACCTTGTGACCGGCATAAATGGTGCCGAGCAGGTCGTAGAAGGTCAGGATGAAGTAGGACAGGATGGTCCACAGGAACGAGATCGCCAGTGCCCGGCGCGGGATGGCGGACAGTGCCATCTCGACTTCGGCCAGCTTGAGGTTCCGGAACTCCCGCTGGACGACGAAGATGGCGCCGATCAGCAAGGCGACGCCAAGCAGAGCCGGCAGATGGCGGAGATATCGTTTTATCGGATTAGCCAGGATGGCGCACTCGCGTTGTCAATTTGTTTCCGGTGCCCGGGGCTGTTCTGATGCCGGGGGCTGTTGCGATATACGGGCGAGGGCGGCGTCGATGAGTGAAACAGTTTCGGGAATACCATACAGCGCAATGAAGACGCCGAAGCGTGGGCCTTCCATCTGGCCGAGCAGAACCTGATACAGGCAGGCGAACCAATTTCGAAGTTCCTTGAACTGTTGCCGGTTACCTACGGCGAAGACCACGTTCTGGATGGCTTCGGCGTCCGAGTTCGGATCGAGCATGGCCAGGGTGTCACGTAGATCGATGAGGGCGGCGCGCTCATGGTCATCGGGCTGGCGGAAGCGCTTCTTCGGGCGGACGAAATCCTGGTAATAGGCGGTGGCGTGACGGGCGAGGCGCGCCAGCAGCGGCTGGCTTTCGGGCGTGGCGCCGTTTGTGTAGCGCTGGATGAAGCTCCATAACATCTCGGGCGTGCCGGCGTTCACCACGCTCGCGAGGTTGAGCAGCATGGCGAAGCTGAGCGGGCTGGCAGCGGTTTCGGGCACGCCATCGGGGTGGATGTGCCAGGCCGGGTTGGCGGGAGCTTCGGTCGGGGTCTGCTCGCGCGATTTCACGGCGTTGGTGATGTATTCGTCGACGGCGCGCGGGATGACGTCGAAATGCAGGCGTTTGGCGCGTTGCGGCTGGTTGTACATGAACTGGCCGAGCGCCTCGGGCGGGGCGTAGCGCAGCCATTCCTCGACCGACAGGCCGTTGCCCTTGGACTTGCTTATCTTCTGCGAGTTCTCGTCGAGGAACAGTTCGTAGCTGAAGGTCTCGGGTGGGGCGGCGCCGAGCAGCCGGCAGATCCGGCTGGACAGCCGCACGCTGTCGATCAGGTCCTTGCCCGACATCTCGTAATCGACGCCCAGCGCGAACCAGCGCATTGCCCAATCCGCCTTCCACTGCAGCTTGCAGTTACCGCCCTTTACTGACGTTTCGAACGTTTCCGCGGTTACCGGATCGCTCCAGGTGATAGTGGCCTCAGAAAGATTTCTGGACTCGATAGGCACCTGCATGACGATGCCGGTATGCGGATGGATCGGGAGTAGCGGAGAATAGGTGGCACGGCGGTCGGGGCCGAGGGTCGGCAGGATTACCGCCATGACCTCGTCAAAACATTCCAACACGCGGATCAAGGCGGCATCGAATTTTCCCGAGGCATAGTAATCGGTAGAGGAGGCGAACTCATATTCGAAGCCGAAGCCATCGAGGAAGGTCCGCAGCCGGGCGTTGTTATGGGCGCCGAAGCTCTCGTGTGTACCGAATGGATCGGGGATCCGGGTTAGCGGCTTGCCGAGGTACTGCGCCAGCATCTCCTTGTTGGGGACATTGTCGGGCACCTTGCGAAGCCCGTCCATGTCATCGCTGAACGCGAGCAGGGTGGATGGCAGGCCGGTGAGCTCGAAAAAGGCGCGGCGTACCCAGCTAGTGCGTGCGACCTCGCCGAAAGTGCCGATATGGGGCAGGCCGGAGGGGCCGTAGCCGGTCTCAAACAGGGCGCATGTTTTCCCCGTCGCATCCAGCCGCCTGGCGACTTTGGCGGCTTCCTCGAATGGCCAGGCTTTGGGGAGGTTTGAAACGGCGGCGCCGAGCGTTGCGGACATTTCTTGAAGCTAGGTAACAGAGGGTGTGTTGGTCAATCGGCGGCAGGTTATAGTGCGTTCATGATCCCTTCCGCCAGCGCGCGTTCGAACATGCCGGGACGCGTCGCGCTGCCGGAGGCGCCGTCGGTAGTGGTAGGCCACGACCGCGCGGCGATCCTGACGACGGATGGCGAGCTGCTGGCGTTGTCGGCCACCGAGGCCGCGCAAACACTGTCCGGCATGGCCTCGCCGCTGCTGATCCATGCGCCGGCGACGCTGCGCCGGCTGGGGCTGCGCGCGTTGCCGGCGCTCGATCTGCTGGAGCTTTTTGCCTTCGTCCATCCGGCACGCAGCTGCACACCAACGCCGCGTGGACTGGCGGTGGCGCTCGACCTTGATCTGCCCGGCGCCGCATTGGAGGGCGGAGCCGCGATCCTGCCGAACATCGTGCAGGCGCTGCTGCGGCATCTGGCGGCTGGCCGAGATTTACCGGCCAACCGCGACGCGCCTGGTCTGGCGGCGCTGATGGGCAGTGCCGGCTGGGGCTGGGCGCCGTTCGTGCTGGCGGCCTTGGGCAAGCCGGATGCGCCTGCCAGCCCGGCGACCCTGAAGGTGTGGAACCGGCTGGCGGAGTGGGAAGAAACGGCGCCGCTGCCTGCACCGGGCGCGCTGCCGGTCAGCCGGGCCGAGGCGCGGGCGCGGCTGGCGCAGATTGTCGGGCCGATGGCCGAGCAGCGGCCGGGTCAGGCCGACTATGCCGCCGCCGCGGCGGCGGCCTTCGCGCCACGAGAAGTCGTCGGCGATCCGCACCTGGTGCTGGCCGAGGCCGGCACCGGCACCGGCAAGACGTTGGGCTACATCGCGCCGGCGAGCGTGTGGGCTGAGCGCAACAACGGCCAGGTATGGATCAGCACCTTCACCCGGCATCTGCAGCGCCAGATCGATGGCGAGCTTTTCCGGCTGTTTCCCGACCCCGCCGAGCGCCGCCGTCGCGTGGTGGTGCGCAAGGGCCGCGAGAACTATCTGTGTTTGCTCAATCTGGAGGATGCGGTCAGCGCCGCCATCGGTGGCTTATCCGCCGCCTCCGCCATCCCGCTTGGCCTGATCGCGCGGTGGGCGGCGGCAACCGTCGACGGAGACATCCAGGGCGGTGACCTGCCCGGCTGGTTTTTCGAGGTGTTCGGCGCCGCAACCCTACTGCCGCTGGCCGACCGCCGCGGCGAATGCATCCATGGCGCCTGCCCGCATTATAAAAAGTGCTTTGTCGAGCACACCATCCGCCGCGCCCGCACCGCCGAGCTGGTGGTCGCCAACCACGCGCTGGTTATGGCACAGGCGGCGTGGGGCGGCCTGGACGACGCAGCGGTGCCGACGCGCTACGTGTTCGACGAGGGGCACCATCTATTCGACGCCGCCGACGGCGCCTTCTCGGCCGAACTCTCCGGCATGGAGACGGCCGAGCTGCGGCGCTGGCTGCTAGGCGCCGAGGGCGGCCGGTCGCGCGCCCGAGGGCTGCGCCGGCGGCTGGACGATCTGGTCGGCGGGCGTGCACCGCTGGAGGCGCCGCTCGATGCAGCGTTGCAGGCGGCACGGCATCTGCCGGCGCCCGGCTGGCAGGTGCGCCTCGGCGTTGATCGTGAGACAGGTGGGCGCCTGCCCGGCGGGCTGGATGGCCCCGCGCCCAACCCGACCGAGCTTTTTCTTCACCTCGCCCGCCGGCAGATACTGGCCCGGATTTCCGGCGATGTACGGCAAGGCACGCCGGCACGGCCGAGCTTCGGCGCCGAGGAATGCGATCTGTTCCCGACCGGACCGAAGCTCGACGAAGCGGCACTTGCCCTCGCGCGCGCGCTAGGCCGCATCGCCGAGCCGCTGAAGACCCTGCAGACCCGGCTCGCCGCCCGGCTCGAAGACGAAGCCGAGGAGATGGACTCCGCGACGCGCAACCGGATCGAGGCGGCGTGCCGGTCGTTGGGCCGGCGCGCCATCGATCGGCTGTCCGCGTGGCAGGCGATGCTGCGCGCCTGTGCCGAGCCAGCACCGGAACCCGGTCTGCGGCCCGAGCAGATAATGTTCCTACACCTCGATCGGCGTGGTATCGGCGAGGCTGCCGATCGGGATGTCGGGCTGCACCGCCACTGGTTGGATCCGACGATCCCGTTCGCGGTCAGTCTGGCGGCACCCGCACAGGGGCTGCTGGTCACTTCGGCGACCCTGCGAGATGCCGGCGAGTTGGATCCAGAGGCGGCCTGGACGGTCGCCGAGGCGCGGGTCGGCGCCTCCCATCTGCCCTCGCCGGCGATCCGCGTGGCGGTGGCCTCGCCGTTCGACTACGCGGCGCAAACCCGTGCCTTCATCGTTAACGACGTCATGAGCGGCGATATCGCCGCACTCGCCAGCGCCTTTCGCGCGCTGTTCATGGCGGCGGGCGGCGGCGGGCTTGGGCTGTTCACCGCGATCTCCCGGCTGCGCGCAGTGCATGAGCGGATCGCGCCCGAGTTGGAGGCTGCCGGTATCCCGCTGCTGGCCCAGCATGTCGACGCGATGGACAATGCGACCCTTGTCGACATCTTCCGCACCGAGACGGAGAGCTGCCTTCTCGGCACCGATGCAATGCGCGACGGCGTCGATGTGCCCGGCCGCGCGCTGCGGCTGGTGGTGTTCGAGAAGACGCCGTGGGCACGACCCGATATCCTCCACCGCGAGCGGCGGGTGCATCTGTCGGGCGGCGATCCCAAAGGCTACGACGACCGCATCGCCCGGTTGCGGCTGCGCCAGGCATTCGGCCGGCTGATCCGCGGCAGCGGCGATCGCGGCGTGTTCGTGGGACTGGACCGCCAGACGCCGTCGCGGCTGCTGACCGCCTTTCCCCCTGGCGTCGCCGTGCGCCGGGTTGGACTGGCGCAGGCGGTGCATGAGACGGCCGAGTTTCTGCGACCCGCTTGATCCCGTAAGGCGTTTACCCCACGTTGCCGCGAAACGCCTCCGGAGAAGCGCCATGGATCAAAGCCAGGTCATCGCCAACGGCCTCAAGTTCAACCTTTACCGCGAGGGGTCCGGGCATCCGCTGCTGCTGATCCATGGCTGGCCGGAATTCGCGCGCACTTGGGAAAAGGTTTCCCCCCTGCTGTCAGGGCAGTTCTCGGTCGTGGCTCCGGACCTGCGCGGCTTCGGCGCATCGGACAAACCCGATTCGGAGCCCTCTAACCAGGCTGCCTCCAACGTTCATGCCGACGACATGTTCGCGGTGCTCGATGCGCTGGGTATAGAAAAAGTTGGCGTCGTGGCGCATGATATTGGCGCCCATGTCGGGCAGTTCATGGCGCATTTGCACCCAGAGCGCTTGGCCGGGCTGTTTTTCTTCGACACGCCCTATCCTGGCATTGGCTCGCGCGGCGCGGCGCCGGCGATGCTGAAGGAGGTCTGGTACCAGAGCTTCCATCAGCTGCCCTGGGCCGCGAGCCTGGTCGGCGCTTCGCGTGAGACCTGCCGAACCTACTTTTCCCATTTCCTGCGTCACTGGTGCGTCAACAAGGCGGCGTTCGACGACGCGATCGAGGCGTGGGTCGACAACTTCATGCAGCCGGGCAACCTGCAGGGCGGCTTCAACTGGTATATCTCCAACAATGCGTGGCGTCAGGCGATGATGGCCGGCGAACTGCCGGTGCCGGCGCCGATCGCGGTGCCGACCTGCGTGCGCTGGGGCGAGGGCGACCCGGTGCTGCCGCCAGCCTGGGGCGACCGGCTCGGCGAGTTCTTTTCCGATGTGGATTTCCGGGTTCTGCCGGGGGTTGGGCATTTTCCGCACCGGGAAAACCCGCAATTGGCGGCGGCGGAGATCGCCAGGTTTTTTGGCGGGCTGCCTGAAGCAGCCTGGAAGCTTGGTGGTTAGCATGCGCGGAGCGCGGCAGAAGAAGGGCGGGCTCTGCCCAGGACCCGCAAAAGGGCAATCGCCCTTTTGAAACCCTCCACCTTAAGTAGGGCGGGTCAAGGGCAGAGCCCTAACTTTTTACTTTCTAAGCCACCCCCCGATACTGTACCGCCTGCACCGCGCATTCTGTCACGCGCTGCAGCCGATACGCTCGTCACCTACGGCCTCGACGGGCGCTGGTGGAAAGATCCGTACCACAGCGCTCTGCACATCCCGTGGTGGGGTTTCCTGCTGGTTGCCACCGGGGTTTACCTCGCCGCCAACCTGTTCTTCGCCGCCTTATACCTGCTCCAGCCTGGCGCCATTTCCGAGGTCGGGCCGCTTGATTTCCCGGATGCCTTCTTCTTCAGCGTGCAGACCATGGCGACGATCGGCTATGGCCACCTGATCCCGCAAACGATCTACGCCAACACCCTGGTCACCATCGAGGCGCTGACAGGGATGCTGATGATCGCGCTTGCCACCGGGCTGATGTTCGCGCGTTTTTCGCGCCCGACGGCGCGGATCCTGTTCAGCCGGGTTGCGGTGGTCGGGCCGTTTGACGGCCAGACGATGCTGTCGATGCGGGCGGGCAACGAGCGCCGCAACCGGATCGTCCAGGCGGATGTCACGATGAGCCTGCTGCGCAACGAGCGAACGCTCGAGGGCGGCACGATGCGGCGATTCCACGAGCTGCGGCTGGTGCGATCCCGGACGCCGATCCTGGCGCTGACTTTTCAGCTGATGCATCCGATCGATGCCGGCAGCCCGCTGTTCGGGGCGACGCCGGAGAGCCTGGCGGCCGACGAGGTCGAATTGCTGGTGACGATCTCGGGCCTGGACGAGACGATGTCACAGCCGATCCACGCCCAGACCTCCTACTCGGTAGACGAGATCCTGTGGGACCATCGGTTCGCCGATGTCTTCGGCTACACGGAGCAGGGGGTTCGCGCGATCGATTTTGGACGTTTCCATGATGCGTCGCCGCTGTAATAGGGGAAGCCATGCCTTTATCCGCCTTGCGTGTCATCGAGATCGGAGACCTGGCGGCGGCGGCGTACTGTGCCCGGCTACTCGGCGATTTCGGTGCCGAAATCATCAAGGTGGAGCCGGCCGCCGGCGATCCTGGCCGGCAGGCTGCGCCGCGCATCGGCGAGGACAGCGCGACCTTCGCGTTCCTGAATTTTGGTAAGCACAGCACGACAATGGACGCGGCGGCGCTGCTGGACGGCGCGGATGTCTGCATCGTATCGCCGGGTAGCTGCACGGTGGACATCGACGTCGCGAGACAACGCAATCCGGCGCTGGTGGTGGCCGATCTGTCATGGTTTGGGGATACCGGCCCGTATGCCGGGTTCCGCGGCAGCGATATGGTCTGCCGGGCGCTGGCCGGCATGGTCAGGCTGGTCGGCCCGGCCGAGGGTCCGCCGTTGGTGGCGCCCGATTTCCAGGCGGCGATCATTGGCGGCACTACCGGTTTCATTGCGGTGATGGCCGCACTTTTGGCGCGCGACGCGGGCAGCGTCGGGCGGCGGCTGGAGGTCGGCGTATTCGAAGCCTGCGTCGCCTATGCGGAACTGCAGACCTCGGACTCCTGGGTGCGCGGGGAAGGCCAGCCGCGCATCGGCATCAACCGGTTTTGGCCGACCTACCCCGTTGGTCTGTATCCGGCACGGGACGGCTGGATCGGCGTGACCCTGGTAACGCCGCTGCAGTGGCGGTCTTTTTGCCGGATGCTCGGCCTGGACGACTTGGCCGACGATCCATGCTGCGTGATCGGGCAGGAGCGTCTGCCGCAGGCGGCAGCGCTGGAGGCGCTGTTCATGCCGGAACTGGCGAAACATGATGTCGCGCACTGGTTCGAGCAGGCGCTGGCGCGAAAACTGCCGATCGTGCCGATACCATCTATGGCGGATATCCTGGCCAGCCAGCCGTTGCGTGACCGCAGCGCCTTCGCCCGGATAAACATCGGCGGGCGCGTGGTCGAGGGGCCGTCCTGCCCGCTGCACCTGACCCGCACGCCGCCACGCCGCGCGGGCCGGGTTCCGGTTTTGGGCAGCGCGCATCCGCAACCAAGAAGCGCGCCACCGCCGGGTACCGCGTCGGCGAAGAAGATGCTGGATGGCATCCGCATCATCGACCTGTCGATGGGCTGGGCGGGGCCGCTGGCGACCCGGATGCTGGGCGATCTAGGTGCCGAGATCGTCAAGGTTGAGGCCTGCGCCTATGCCGATTGGTGGCGCGGCGTCGACAACCGGCCAGGCGCTCACGACCGACCCTACGAGAAGGTGGGAAGGTTCAACGCGCTCAACCGCAGCAAGTTCGGTATCACGCTCGACCTCACCCATCCCAATGGCGTCGCGGCGCTGAAGGCGCTGGTCGCCGGCGCCGACGCGGTGGTCGAGAACTACGCCGCCGACGTGTTGCCCAAGCTCGGGCTCGACTATGCGAGGTTGAGCGCGGTCAACCCGAGCCTGGTGATGGCCTCGATGTGCGCGTTCGGCGGCACCGGGCCGTGGCGCGACTGCCGCGCCTATGGTTCGACCCTGGAACATGCCTCGGGCCTGCCGACCTTGGCCGGCCGGTCCGGCGATCCGCCGGTGATGGGCCACATCGCGTTCGGCGATGCGACCGGCGGGCTGAATGCGGCGGCGGCGGTGCTGGTGGCGCTGCTGCATCGCCGGCAGACCGGCGAGGGCCAGCATATCGACCTGTCTCAGGTCGAGTGCATGATGGTGATGGCGGCACCCGCGATGATGGTCGAGTCCGCGGGCCAGACATTGGCGCGCACCGGCAACAGGCACGCCGACCACGCGCCGCATGGTTGTTTTCCCTGCGCCGGCGAGGATGAGTGGGTGGTCGTGACGGTCACCGACGACGCGATGTGGCGGGCTTGTGCGACTGCGATCAGTCGGCCAGATCTCGCCGATGACTGGAAACTCCGGAACGCCGCCGGGCGGCTTGCCGATGCCGACCGGATCGAGCAGGCCATGAGCGTCTGGACCGTGACTCGCGGCGCCGATCAGGCCATGGCCGAGTTGCAGTCCGCCGGCGTGGCGGCCGGGGTGGCGCGGGCGCCATTCGAGTTGTTCGACGATCCGCAGCTGCTGGCAAGGGGCTACTGGCGCCAGTACAGCCGCGCCTTCATCGGAAAGTTTCCACAGTCCGTACTGCAGTTCCGCGAACATGGACAACCTTATCCGATCGAGCGTGTCGCGCCGACCTTGGGCCAGCACACGAATGAGGTGCTGGGCCGGTTGCTCGGCTACGGGCCGGCGCAGCTTGCAGGGCTGGCGCGCGACGGCGTGACCGGGACCGAAACCGTACTGGCTCGCGCGCGAACATAACATGAGGCGGAGGTACCGCGTTGCCGCCGGAACAACCGGCAAGAGGCTGCCTTATCGCCCCGTGCAACCGGAGACCCGGCTGCGCTGGCCCGACAGCCTGGCGGAGGGCGCCGATGGATCAATAGCTAAGTGACGGCGTCGCACATCCAGGACATGGCACAGTTTCACGGACAGGGCAGCGCGCAAAACGGTCCGTGGGAGCTGTTCTGGATATCGCCCCCGCAAGCCAGAGCCTAAGTGGATGGGTTCAAAGGGGCGACTGCCCCTTTGCGGGGTTTGGGGCAGAGCCCCATGCTTGTTGCCCATTATCCGCCCGCATCACATGGCCGCGCCACACCACTCGGGCACCAAGATAGCTGCCGATGATCTGACAGGCGGACAGCAAGTCGCGAACCGGCAGCAGCCAGACCGGAGCGATCCTGCCGGCGTGCAGCATCCGGTCGATCCACAGCGCGGCGCCGGCACGTATTATCCAGGCAGCGGCGAAAAGTTCGGCCGTTGGCATCGATCCATCGGCGAGCAGGACAGTAAGCGCCGCCCAGAACAGCGGGAACTGCAGTATGGAAAAGGCGAACAGGACCGGTTCCAGCGCCCGGATGGTGCGCGCCCAGCGCAGCTCGTGCTGCCACAGCGCGGCCAGCGACACCTCGGGCACCGCCGTCATTGGCACCGCGCGGACCAGCCCGACGTCGAGCCCGAGCCGGCGCACGCGGCAGGCGAGGACATTATCGTCGGCCAAATGCCGGACTAGCGCCTGCAGGCCACCTGCGCGGGTCAGGACGTCGCGGCGTAGCGCCATGGTGGTGCCAAGGCAGTCTTCCCGCCCCAGTGCCCGCGACAGCAGGGCGCCGGGCAGGAAGGAGTGGCTGATGGCGGTGGCACCGAGCCGGGCGGCAATGCCCTTCGATGTCGGCAAGCCGGTGCAAACTGTGGTTACCAGGCCGATGTTGGGCGTTTCCAGGGCGGCGACGAGCTGGTCTAGGTAGTCCGCCGGCACATGCAGGTCGCTGTCGGAGAACACCAGCACCTCGTGGCGTGCCGCTGGTAGCATGTTGATGAGGTTTTCGACTTTCCGGTTCGCCCCGTGCCGGGTGGCGTCGATCACCACGGCGATGTCGCAGCTGGGAAAGCGGGCCTGCATCCGCCTTACGGTTTCGAGCGCCGCATCGTCGGCGTCCTGCACGCCGAACACGACCTGGAATGCCGAATAGGCTTGGCCGCAGATCGATGCCAGTGCCGCCTCAAGCTCCGGTTCGTCGCCGCATAATGGCTTCAGCACCGAGACTGCCGGATGAGCCTTCGATGCCAGCTGTGAGGACGCGGCGAAGCGTGTCACCACGATTGCGCCGGCAACCACAGCCACGATGCCGCACAAGGTGAGCAGCGCCGTTGCATGGGCGGCAATGGCCAGGATGGCGGTCATCCCGGTGCCGCTCGGCGGGACGCCAATCGCCACAAAGCGAGGCCGATGCCGCCGACCAGACCTTCGCGCAGGCGCTTGATCAACGAAAGAACGAGCGCTGGCGCGATCGGCAGGCCGATGGCGGCGGCGGCCAGCGCGAAGCCGCCCTCCTGCGCGCCGAGCGCGGCCGGGATTGCGAAGCCCGCGCTGCGCCCGGCCATGCCGAGGCTTTCGATGGCGAAGGCCTGCAACGGAGTCACGGCGATGCCGAGCGCGTGCAACACGGCCCAGCTTTCAAGGCTGCCGAGCATCCAGGCGACCAGGTGCAGCGCCGTGCTACGCAGCAGCGCCGCCCGCCGGCGATAGAAATCGAACGCCGCCGAATGCAGTCCGTCAAGCGCCGTGCCGCCCAGCGCCGGCCAGCGCCGGGCGATACCGCGTAAAAGGCCCTCCAGCAGGCGCAGCAGGCCGATGCGCTGTGCGAGCACGAACGCCGCCGCCACTGCAACCGCGGCGAAAACGACAGAGAAGGTGGCGCTCCATGAGCCGGTCCGGGAGAGCCAGACCACTGCGCAGAGGCCAAGTGCCAGGAAGATGACCTGTGTCAACAGTTCAATCGTGACATCCACGATGACACTGGCAGCGGCCCGGGTAATGACCACGCCGCGGCGCGACAGCAGCCGTGCGCCGACGATCTCGCCACCGATCTGGGCTACCGGCAGCAGGGAATCGATGCCCTCGCGAATAATGCGGAGGCGGTAGAATGCGCCTGCTGGCGGCCGGGGCTCCACGAACAGCGCCCGCCATGCGATCGCCGCCAGCCAAAGCTGGCTCAGATGGAGTGCGACCAGGCCGGGCAAGATCCATAGAGTTCTCCTTATGGCTGGTCCAGCCGCGACGATATCCGCTCGGTTCGCGACAATGCCAAGGATTAGCCCGCCGATCGCGAGGACGCCGACCGCCACCGACACGGCGGAATAGGCGCGGGCCGGCGATGTCCGCTGCTGACGTGCAACGAGATCACCCGAGCCACCTGTATCCTCGAACAACCCCACTATTTCTAACCAACAGCCGCGGTGTGGCCGAGTTCCAAAAAATTAACCTGTTCCAGACCGGAAGGATGCCGAAAGCTGAGGAACAACGGGCGGCGGGTTGCACTTTCACCTGTGTCCCATCCATTTGTGATTTGGCAGCGCCCACAATTTGGCGGCGCCACGGAAAAACTATTCATGGTGTTTGCTATACCCTGGTCTTACGGCCGCACCAAAAAAATCGTCAGCGTCTTGGTAACCATGGCGGCCTTCGGGCTGGGTGGATTTGGGCTGAGTGGATGCAGCGAACGCGCGACCCTGCCGGCGTCTGCCGGGTTCGGTCCATCGCCGCAACTGCCGCAGCCGGTTGTTACCTTGCTGCCAACTGTCGTCGTGGCGCCGGTGAAGGGCTGGAGCGGTGGCGCCGTGCCCATAGCGTCACCTGGATTGCGGGTCACCGCGTTTGCCGAAGGTCTTGATCATCCGCGTTGGCTTTATGTTCTGCCGAATGGCGATATCCTGGTGGCCGAGACCAACGCGCCGCCGAAGCCCTCGGACGGCACGGGGATCAAGGGCTGGGTGTCGCGCCAAGTGATGGCGTATGCCGGGGCCGGTGTGCCGAGCGCCAACCGCATCACCCTGCTGCGCGGCGACAGTTCCTCGGCGGTCGCAGGCCGGTCGATTTTCCTTGAAGGATTGAACTCGCCTTTTGGCATGGCTCTGGTCGGCGACGGCCTGTATGTCGCCGACACGGACGCATTGCTGCGCTTTCCCTACCATGCCGGCGACACCCGAATCACGGCGCCCGGGGTCAAGGTGGTCGACCTTCCGGCCGGGCCGATCAACCATCACTGGACCAAGAACGTGGTTGCCGCCCCCGATGGACGGCACCTTTACGTGGCTGTCGGATCGAACAGCAACGTTGGCGAGAATGGCATGGCAGCCGAAGATGGTCGGGCGGCAATCTGGGAGGTCGATTCAACGACCGGGGCGCACCGCGTGTTCGCCTCCGGGCTGCGAAATCCGGTTGGCCTGGCGTGGGAGCCAGTGACCGGCGCGCTGTGGACCGCGGTCAACGAGCGCGACGAGCTCGGCAGCGATCTGGTGCCCGACTACATGACGTCGGTGCGGCCGGATGGCTTCTATGGCTGGCCGTATAGCTACTATGGTCAGCACGTCGATGAGCGGGTTGCGACAAAACGGCCGGACCTCGTCGCCAGCACCATCTCACCCGACTATGCGCTGGGCGCGCACACCGCGTCGCTTGGGCTGGTTTTCTCCGGCACCGGCGGTATTTCCACCATATTTCCTGACGGCGCCTTTATTGGCCAGCATGGCTCCTGGAACCGCCGGCCACCCAGCGGTTACAAGGTCGTGTTCGTGCCGTTCCATGGTGGCAGGCCGGATGGCGATCCGGTCGATGTGCTGACCGGTTTCCTGAGCGCTGATGGTGACGCGCTGGGACGCCCGGTCGGGGTCGCGATCGACCGCCAGGGCGCCCTGCTGGTCGCCGACGATGTCGGCAACCGGGTTTGGCGGGTGATTCCCGCCACCGTCGCCGGGAATGTTGTCCCTAGCCGGGCTTCACGTTAAAGCGATTTTATCGCCTATCCGATCTGATGTTCGTTGTCTTCACATAAGATGACACGTGACGAACCGGAGTGGCGGAATGGACGTGGCAGCCCACGCGATCGTGCAGGAGGCAAGGCTGGGGTCGTCCGGTCGCGTTACGCGCGACGATGCTCCCCGTGTGGACGCCGCGCTGCCGATCACGTTGGGTCCAGAACGGGCTGTGGCGCATCGCGGTTGGACCCAGGCACGCGACGACCTGCTGGTCGCAGCACTTGTCAATCCGGGCGTGATCCTGCTGCTGGGACCGCCGGGGACCGGTAAAAGCCTGCTGCTGCAGGATCTAGCGCAGAGCCGACGGGCCACCGGGTCGGAGGTGCTTTACCAGGCGCGCGGCGACTTGCCGGTCGAGGTTACCGAACAGCGCGCCGTAGGTCGACGTCGTTTCGTGCTGATCGACGAGGCCGATCGCATGGATGGACCAGCACTGGACCGGCTGCGCGATCTCGGCCGGTGCACGTTGGTGCTGGCCGGGCTGGCCGGGCCAAAACGCGGCGAGGCAGCAGCTTTCCCCGATGCCGCGATCGTGCAGCTGTCGCCGGTGCCAGCGGACGAGGTCTGCAGCTTTATCGCCGCCCGGCTGGCACAGGGCGGCTGGCCGGAGGATCTGTTCACCGACCAGGCGGTGGCGCGGTTGGCGGCGCTGAGCGCCGGCGTGCCGCGCAGCCTGAACATTCTGGTATCCTCGGCGCTATATCTGGCCGGCAACGAGGCGAGCGGCTTCGTCGAGGCGAGCCATGTCGAGCAGGCCGCTTCATTGCGCGCCGGCGATCCGGATGTCGCCGTCGCCGGACTACCCGAACCCTCGCTGGGCAACGGTGGCCCTAGCGACAACCTGCCACCCAACGAGGGTGACCGGCCGGCCTATCTCAGAGCGGTGCCGCTGATGTCGAGGGTGGTCCGCCCGCGTGTCAAGCGACGGGTGCTTCCCATGGCGGGTGCCGCCTGCGCTGTCGCTGTCACGGTTGCAATGTTGGCGGTCGGCCTGAACCATGGTCTTTGGCCTGATTTCGCGCCGGCGCTGCCGCCGATCGTGGCGGAAGTTGTTGCCGATCGATCGCCGCTGGAGCCGCCGGCCACGCCCGATGCGATGGCCGCGCCAACGCCAACGCCTGTGGCGGAGCGGGCTGCGCCAACATCCGTGCCTGAACTTCCGGCACGCGCCACGCCCGAAGCCGTGCTCCCCGAACCAACTGGCATCGTGACAGAGCAGCCCGCCGCTGTCTTCATCCCAGTGCCGCCCTCGCCGCCGCCCTTTGTGCCGTCGCCGTTGCCCTTAATCTCAGAGCCAATGAGGCCGGTTGCAACAGTCGAGGCTCCTCCGCCAGCCCTGCCGGCGGTGGCGAAATCGGCGCCCGTCGCGCTGCCTTTCGCGGCGCCGGCGCGGGTGACGCTGCGCTATGGCCGCGGCAACGCCGATAATGTCGAAAAAGCCGCGAGCCTTGCCGCTTCGCTGCGCCAGGCAGGCTTCCTGGTCGATGGTCAGGTGGCTGATCTGCCCCGTGATGCGCCGGCGGGGGTGCGCTATTTTTACGCCGAGGACCGCGCCGCCGCCGATACCGTGCTCAAAGCCGCCGGAGATCCGGGGACGAGCCTGCTATGGCGGGGCTTGGAACAGGCCAACCCGCCCCGCCCGGGGCGGGTTGAGATATGGATGCGACCTGGTTAGGAGATTGCAAGCATGCGCGTTTCGTCAATGACGATCCTCGCCGCCCTGTTCCTGGCGGCTGCTATCGCGGCCTCGTTCGCTCAAACTGCACCGCGAACTGACCCAACCGCGGCGCCGATGAGCGAGCCGGTGCCGGGTGGCACGGCCGAGGGTGCTGCCGCCGCCGGCAAGCTCGTGCTGCTGTTTGCCACCGGCACCGACGCGCTGGACCCGCGCAACCAGGCGCTGCTCGACAGCGCCTCACGGCTGTATCGCGAAGGCAGGCCGATCATCATGATCGTCAGCGGCAGCACGGATTCGGTGGGCGAGCCGGTGCAGAACCTGTTGCTTTCGCAACGCCGCGCCAACGCCGTGGCGCGCGGCCTTCTGGCCCGTGGCATCCCCGCAGAACGCACCCAGATCCTGGCCAAGGGCGAGACCAATCCCGCCGTCGAGGTGCCGCGCGGCACGCCGGAACCGCAGAACCGGCGCGTCGAGATCAGCTGGCGGTGAAGCTCGCCCGGCATGCTGCCTGGATGGCGGTGGCGGCCGGGCTGGCGGCGGCCCCTGCCCTTTGTGCGCAATCTGACATCGCCGACGCCCAGCGCGCCTACGTAGCCGGGCGCTATGCCGAGGCGCGCATGCTGTGGGAGCCCCTTGCCGAGGCTGGCGATCCGCAGGCGCAGCTTGGCCTGGCCATGCTGCTCGATGTCGGCGAGGGGGGTGCCCGGGACGCTGCGGCGGCTAACCGCTGGTACCGGCGCGCGGCTGAGTTCGGGCTGCCGGAGGCCGAGTTCAACGTCGCCGTGATGACCGATGGCGGCGACGGCGTGGCACGAGACGCGGCGGCCGCCGCGCTGTGGTATGCCCGTGCGGCAGCGCACGGCAGCCACCGCGCCCAATACAATCTTGCCCTGCTCTACCTTGCCGGCGACGGCGTGCCGCGTAACCCCGAGCAGGCGGAGGAGTGGTTTCGTGCCGCTGCCATCAGCCTGCCCGCGGCCATGGACAAGCTGTCGGAACTGCGCCGGATCGCCCGTCGGGTGCAAGCCCCAAAAAGCCAGCCACTCACCCCGGTGCAGCTGGCGGCGCCGGCCGATGGTAGCACCCTCGCCGCATCCGGACGTCCCATCGAACTGGTCTGGACCGCGCCGGCACAAGCGACCGCGATACGGTTCTTCGTGCAGGTAATAGCACTCGACGACGCACGGGAAGCCTTCACTGCCGACCTGGACGAGACCGCAACCTTGGCCAACCTCGGTCCGGCGACAGGACGATATGCCTGGCGGGTCTATAGCGTTGCACGGGATACTCGGCGTTACGCCGCCAGCGAATGGGCTCGGTTTGAGATTGCGGCACCGGAATAAGAAAGGCTGGGCGTCCCCTCCGCAGACATTCAGGCTGGCCTGACCAGCCTGAACCTTTACCTTCGCCGCCCCTGACCCCGTCCCCATGTCTGAGCACTAGGTGGCGCCCAGGAGCGTATTCCTGAAGCGCCTTCGGCTGTTTGGTGGCCTTTCAATGCTGCCAGCACTGCATACGGGTCGGCAGGTGTCGATAGTGTCACAGCGTGGTGATC